>JAZKGV010000158.1:0-3315 GCA_040385725.1 Bacteroidota bacterium
CTGCTTAACTCTTTATGATAATCCCGGAGTAGTTCAAGATGCAATGGCTTTCCATCTTTTCTTTTGCTCATGGAAAAAACCTTGTTGATATTACCACCCGTACCAATGGCCACCACTTCTTTATGTCCCTTGGTTACAGCACGGATAGTATCTTTCATATCATCCCATTCTTTTTCTGTCACCATATTTTTTAGTAGCCGTATGGTGCCAATGTTGAAAGATTTTTTATAGATCAATATGCCACTGCTGAAGAAAGATAATTCTGTACTGCCACCGCCCACATCAATGTAGAGATAACTATGGTCCTTGTCCATTGTTTCGGCCACATGGTTTTCATAAATAAGGTTGGCTTCATAATCGCCACTTATTACTTCAATAGATATTTCTGTTTCCAGCCTTACTTTCCTGATGATGTCTGTTGCGTTCTTTGCATCTCTCATAGCGCTGGTGGCGCAGGCTTTTATATGCTGCACTTCATAAGCATTGCACAGGTGTTTAAATGCCTTCATCGTTTGCAGCATCATACCCATCTTTGGTTTAGAAATAATGCCTTGTTCAAACACATCAAAGCCAAGCCGCAGTGGCACCCTCACCAGGTTCATTTTATTAAATACAGGCACACTGCTGCTGTTGTTAGCATCATACAAAACTTCCGTTATCAAAAGCCTTGCGGCGTTGCTGCCTATATCTATTGCTGCCAGTCTCAATTTTGTTATTAGTTATTGGTGAAAGGTTAATTGTGAAAAGTGAATAGTTAATGGTAAAATAGCCCTTAACTTTTAACTAATAACAAATAACTAATAAAACAAAGATAGGTTTGTACAACTCTTACGCTAAAAATAAACCAGCAGCTAAAACTTATGTGGATAATTTGCGGAATAAGTAATTATACACCTCCACCTGCGAACGTACTTTTTTTGTATTACGTGGGTTGATGTATGTGTTGCAGAGTTCATTATCGAGCCGGCGGGCCTTGATGTTGTCTGATAATTGTATTTTCAAAATATCTTTCAGCTCCTGCTGTATCTCTTTTTCAAATATGGGGCAAGCCGCTTCCACACGGTGGTCAATATTTCTCACCATCCAGTCGGCAGAAGAGATGAAAGTTTTTTCCTTGCCGCCATTGTGAAATATCATTACTCTTGCATGTTCCAGGTATTCATCCACAATACTTATGGCCTGTACGGGGATCTTAAATTTGCCGTTCTCCGTCATCATGCAACAAATACCACGTATCACCATCTTTATTTCCACTCCTGCCCTTGCTGCGTCATAGAGTTTTGTTATCAGCAGTACATCGCTTAAAGAATTTAGTTTGAGTGTAATGGCGGCCTCTTTTCCTGCCCTGGCAGTTTTAATTTCTTTATCGATCAATGCCATTAACTGCTTACGCATATTCACGGGGCTCACCAGTAAAGTTTTACAGGCACGTAAGTATTTTATCCTTGTTTTAGGCTGTTCCAGGTAATGAAACATCCTGTTTACATCAGCCATTATATTCCTGTCGGATGTAAGCAGGCAATGATCACCATAAATTTTAGAAGTGGTTTCGTTAAGATTACCGGTACTTACAAAGCCATAGTGAGTCGTTTGCTTGTTCACCACTTTTTTTATCAGGCATAGTTTGCCATGCACTTTCAAATTGTGTACACCCAGCAATACTTTTATCCCTGCTTCTTCCAGTTCCTCTTTCCATTCAAGGTTGGCCTCTTCATCAAATCTTGCCCTCAATTCAATTACCACTGTTACCTGTTTGCCATTGCGTACTGCATTAGTCAACGCATTAATAATTTTAGAACGGCTGGCAAGGCGGTAGCAGGTAATTTTTATTTGAGTTACCTCGGGGTCAATCGCCGCTTCTCTTAATAGATCAATCACACTGTCAAATGAATGATATGGAAAGTTGAGCAATACATCTTTTTGCAGGATCACATCTGTAACTCTTGTGAAATTTTTCAGCAATGGGTGTACAAATGGTTTTTTTCTGGGGTTCTTTTGTGAAAACACACTGTCAGGAAAATTGATAAAGTCTTTAAAGTTGTGTATCCTGCCACCGGGTATCAGGTTGTCTTTTTGGGTCATCCCCAACCGTTTTACCAGGTAAGTAAGCAGTGATGGGTCAATATCTTTATCATACACAAAACGCACAGTCTTTCCTTTCTTCCTGTTCTTTAATCCTTTTTCAATTTTTTGAATGAGTGAAGTGGCGATATCGTTATCAATATCAATTTCTGCATCCCTTGTCAATTTTATGATGTGGGATGAAAAAGTATCGTAACCAAAAAAAGAAAAAATAAACGGCAGGGAATGGCGGATAATATCTTCCAGCAAAATGATATGGTGCTCTCCCTGTTTTGATGGCAAAATGATAAAACGTGGCAGTCTTCGTGCCGGTACACTCACTAATGCAAAACGTTGTGGTATGCTTTTATCCTTTTTGCTAAGTTTACAAGCCAGGTAAATACTTTTATCGCTGAGGACCGGGAAGTTGTGAATGCTCTCGATCATCAGCGGAACTACATTGCTCCGTATCTCTTCATCAAAATAATTAGTAATAAATTTTTTCTGCTCCCGGGTAAGTTGTGTTTCTGTTTTTAAAAAGATCTTCTGCTTCTTTAATTCCTTTAAAATATCATTCCAGGTACCTTCAAATTCCTTTTGCTGCTCCAGCACTATATCCTGGATCTCTTCCAGTATCATTTCAGGCTGTACTTCCAGGTGGATGTTTGCCTTTCTACCCACTTCAATCATCCTGTGAAGGGTGGCCACTCTCACACGGAAAAACTCGTCAAGGTTATTGGAAAAAATACCAAGAAATTTTATCCTTTCTTTTAAAGGCACTGTTTCATCTGCCGCTTCCTGTAATACCCTGTGATTGAATGAGAGCCAGCTGATATCCCTTATAATAGTTTTTGGTTTCCGCATAAATTTCTGCAATATATAGGCATTGCCATATTGTGCAATGTTAAGTTTATGTATCTGCTTTTTTAATTATACCATTGAAAATTAGAAAAATAGAAATACTAAAAAACCCATACCTCCAGCTTCCCGGTACAATAGATTTCCACATTGGTGGATAGTTGCCAATAAATTGGCGCAAAATTCGTTACTCAGGGATAAAATAAGGGCAGCCATAAGCACAGCTATTTTTAAGATGATACAAGGCGGCTGCCAGTTGAATCCCCACCCCAGGAAAACTGCATGTATTAATAAATGTTTACCGGGCAACAAATGACTGTTTAAAAGCGTCTGGCAAGCTTTAAACTGCTAAATTTGCAGTTTTTCCAATCTTATGCAAAAGATTCTGTTGATAAT
>JAZKGV010000159.1:0-5082 GCA_040385725.1 Bacteroidota bacterium
AACTTTTTTCGAAGAATAATTTAATTTTTTATTTAAGGCATCGAACTTCGCCTTATTACTTTCGAACACTAAGTCTTCATCTTGAAGAACAAGTTGAAAAAAATCATGTGTCACATTTAGAAATTGGTATTCTGGTACATATTTTTTATCATAAGTAAAGCATTCTTTCTTCATTTTTCTAACTAAAAGATCAATGGTGTCACCTGACAAAATCTTGATCATATTATTTAGGAATAATGGCATGTCTGAATCAGGGTCAAGATATCTTCGAAAATATCTCACACAACATAAAATAGATCGGTCGAACTCATTCATTTTTTTATTTGAGCTGCTTTTTCTGTAATTCAGCTTTTTAATGAAATTTCTTATTTGGTTTACTTCCTTTTTAAGATCTAAAATGGTCTGCCCATCATGTTTTGATTGCAAAAATTTTAATAAGTAGTGATTAAATTTTATAGTAAAATATAGCCACAAATACCATCCAATTTTTATATCATGAACGGCGATTTTTCTCGCTCTTATTACCTTTATTTCATTCCGAATAACTTTTCTTGAGACAAACCAACAAAGTTCTGTATCAGTCAAGCCAAAATTTTTTCGAAGTTTCTCTTTCTCTTCATCATTACATCTGAACATATTGTGCTGATGAAATTGAGATAAGTGTATAAATTCTTCAATCATTATCTTATCCACTTCCGTTATTATTTCTTTATATACATTTTTCCTTAATGCGGACCATGAGGGGAGAAATCCATTTTTATAAAATCTATAATGAAGAATTTCCATCAACGCCAGGCATTTTGTATCAATTTCGTGTGTCATATCAAATTATTTTTTAGATATAATTCAAGCATTTTTTTGGCCTCCAGCAAACGACTTTCTGTAACAGAATAGTAAATGTCGTCAATATCGTTCCGGCTACTATGCCCCATCATCACTTTGATAACCGCTGTTTCAACAATGCCGGATTCTGATAACATTTGACGAAAGGAATGCCTTGCGACATGTACAGTTAAAGGAATAGGAATATTACATATTCCTGCAATTATTTTCAACTGGGCATTAATTTCTTTATTGGATCTTATTGGTAGAATTTTGCCAGTAATCTTTGCTTTTGGGGTATTCCGATATAAATTTATTATTTCCACTGCCGATTGAGGCAAAAACATTTCGGTGACAATAGCGGTTTTCCTTCGCTGAATCGATAACTTGACACATCCGTCTTGTCTAAATACCACATTATCTGGAGTCAAGTTCACTACATCAGAATAAGAAAGTCCCGTGTAAATACAAAACAGAAACAAGTTTTTATACAGTCCCTGAGTGGGATGTGTAAATGCGTCCATTTCCGCAATCTTCTTGACGTGGTATATATCAAGCCACGGGCGCTTGGGAGACCGACTTTTCAACTTGACTTTCTTGAAAGGGTTGATACCGATCAGTTGTTGATCAAATGCCCGCTCAAAAATAGTACGGAGCTTCTTAATCAAGTCAAAAGCCGAAGGCTCCGTTAAGGGTTTCTTTTCTATTTTGGGATAATGTGCAAGTAAATAATCTTTAAATTCCAAAGCAAAAGCTACCGTTATATCTGTAAATGACGGCGAACCCATTTCCTTAAATTTAAGAAACTTATAAAAATGGTTAATAGTTTTTTTGTAATTTCTTTTGGTTCCAACAGTTATTCCAGGATTTGCTTCAATAGTTGATTTATAATAGTTATCAATGAAGGATATTACCAACTCAATCGGTTTTCGTTGAAGCCCCATAACGGCATCCCGAACGTCTTTAGCACTATATTCAGCCAGCTTAAACATATTTTGAGCCTTAAAATCTTGAAATTTTGCATCAATTCTATTAAGCAGGCTATTTACAGTGCAATCCTTCTCACTAATTCGCATAGTATTCGAATCCCAGTTTTCAAGCTGTTCCTTTGTAATACTAATGTGAAGGCATAATTCTGCCTTTTCTCTTTGCACAATAAACCGTGAATAAAGAGGAATTTCACGGGTTTTCATATCTGTCCGCTTGGTATTTGGATAGAATAACAGTGACACCTTCATAACCTATTATTTTTTGTTGAAGCAAAATTGATTTCCTGTTGAAACATTTTTAGTCCCAAATCTGTCGAAAATCGAAATCCAGCGAAGAGGCTTGAAATAAAAACCCCTGTAAATCAATATTTACAGGGGCAAGTGAAGAGGTGTGAAACAACACGTGTGATCCGGATTGGATTCGAACCAATGACCCTCAGCTTAGAAGGCTGATGCTCTATCCAGCTGAGCTACCGGACCGGATAAACGGCTGCAAATATAAGGCAATTCATTTTTTTGAGGAAATAACTGTTAAAGAGAAGCTGTATTACTATTTAAGAGAGAAAATACTTGTTATTATTCCAGCTAAAACCTGCTAAATCTATTTGGTAAAAATTGTCCCGTCTTTAAGGCGGGACTTCAACAGTACTCAAAAGAAAAACTACCAAAACCAAGTTCATCATTGATACCTGCCATACTTCCTGTAATTAAACCAAAATTCTTTTAGAGTAACTCCCAAAATAAACTGGTTGAATTTTTCTGTTATCTGTCCATCTCTCTTACTACCCCTGCTTCCAAATTCATAACCAGCATACACACTTATCAAACGGGAAAGGTTTTTTCCAAACCCTGCAGTGTATCCATAACTAAATAAATCCTTATGCTGAATTTTTATGTAGTTGTTTTCAATGTTAAAGCCAGCTTGTATATACCAATTTTCGTACGAATAGTGTTTGATGGTTTTTTTATTTACATATTCAAAACCCGTACTAAACCTTGCTGAAGGTGATGTAAAAGAATTTGGGTAATCAACTCTTTGCTTTTCCCAATTATTAAAAACAGCATCAGCACTTATGGTAAGCCTGTTATTAAAAATTAAAGCATATCCAATGCCGGCAGACAATGGCAATTTAAAATTAGTTTTTGTTTCATTATTTTTCTTAATAGAAACATCACTGCTAAAATATTCTGTTTCCAGTCGTTGCCTTACCGTGGCAGGATTAGAGACTGTGATGCCAACACGCTGGCTTACTACAGGAGATATTTTTGATGCATACTGCACACCAAACTGAAACTGGAAAGCACTCATAATATTGTATTCCTGCCTGCTAAGTGTGTTTGACAATGCAGTGCCTGCATACTCTGTTCTAACATTAGCCGAACCAAAATAATAGGATGAGGTAAGCCCTACTGATAAATTTTTACTTATACTTCTTGCATAAGAAAAATACAATTGGTTAAGCCCTCCACTGCCGTCAACAAGTTTTGCCAGTACAGATGAATTGCTAAAAGCAGCATTTGTCTCTGAAAGCTGGTAATTAATAGTGCTGTATGGTTTAAGCCCGATAGAAAAAGCCCATTTTTTATTCGGCTTAAAGGCAAGTGAAATCCTTCTTACACTAAAGTCTTTTGTAATAGCAGTAAAAGTATCTGCTGATGGATACATAAATTTTGCTGTCTTTCCCCGGTTGGCCAAATCAAAGATCATCGTCCTTTCTTCCAGCGTCATTAAAGATGCAGGGTTGGAAGCATTGATATAATAAGGGCTGCTCATTGCAATAGACGTACTACCCATTCCATACCATCTTCCAAAATCTTTTGTCTCGATATCACCAATACCTAAAATAGAATAAGGCGATGTGGTATTTTGAGATTTTATATTTTGCATACACAAAATAAAAAGCATAATAGTTATTAACCTGCTGTTTATCATAAGCCCAGGATATATAGTTTTAGTTTTACAGAAGCTCCGGCATGATTATTACCTATAAGAAGCCGCTGGTCTGTAGCATTCATTGATTCCGAAGATGGATATGCCAGCAACGCCATTCTTGAAAACGCACCTTCAGATATTACTGCATTAACAAAATTTGTTACATCATAAGTATAAGCCGTATTTTCTCCATACAAATTATCAATGTAAAGACTCCCGGTTTGAGTATAATAAGATGTACCAGACGTAATAGCTAATGCACCTCCATTAATACCATTGTCATCATCAGTAACTCTCAACTCAAGTAAAGAAGGTAGTTGATAAAATGTATTACTACCATAGGTACCGCTGACAGGCTTTATTTCAAGTATTGCTCTTAATACCTGCACATAAGGATGCAGTTCTTTTATATTATACAAATTGCTGAATTGTATTTTGGGGTACAGCCCGCTGTTATGATGCAAATAGCTGATACCATTGGTAAGAGAACTAGTGATGAGTTGCTTTATTTTTGGCGTAAATGCGACGAGTGCTGTTCCTGTTTTATCATAGCTAAAAGAATTAAACTGGGCATCAAGGCTGCTGATAGTAAAACAATTCAGTTTTGATACAGGTGTGGCCGCAGCTTCGGTATAATGCAACTGCATGATAGAATCGCCAGCTGTTTTATCAAAATAAAAAATGGCGTTGTTCGATGCCGCTGTTTCTAAGCAAAAGCCCTTTACAAAAGTTTTAAACCTGTCGTTATTGGTAACCGTATCAGAATTTGTCTTGAACATCCGGAAAAGATTTTTTCCAAACTCATCAGGCAGCCGGATACTGATCTCTTTTTTGACCGATGGCTTTATCATAAAGGTTTTTGAAACCAACGGCGTACTGCTATGCGTCAAACTGCTAACATTGTACCCAACGGAGTTTTCATTTGAATCTATTGGCTGTGTTACTTCATAGATGTTTATTGTAAAAGGAACTGATGTATCACCCATATAACCTGATGAAAGTTTAAGCCGCAGGTCAATTGAATCAAACATGCAATTGCTGCAACCTCTCAGATCAAGTGAAGGAGCTGTTATTTGAAAATAACTTTTGGCTCCCACATATCCCAACTGGGCATCATTGTGTGAACCAACAATAAAATGATCGGAACTGCTGGTTGAAAATGAATCAACCTGTAACGTTGAAAGGTCAACACTAAATGAATCAATCATTACTATATTGGGATCACCATCAGCACCGTCACTGCCAAACTCCACCGTTTGCTTTGCACAGCCAGAAAAAAAACACAACAGCACTGCAGCACAAACAAAAAGCAATAATTTATTTTTCTTCAATAGCATC
>JAZKGV010000159.1:5092-13199 GCA_040385725.1 Bacteroidota bacterium
TCATTTAATTGTATTATACCCAGTGAATCAAGTTCTTTCTTTGATATGCCCGGATGTTGTGCATGATTTAATTTTTTTGTAACAAAGCTGCCAACCAAGGCCGCCTGATCTCTGTTTGCAAAATGCCTGTTGCCTTCAACTGCAGGAATAGTAAACTGTTGTATCAGTATTTTATCATTACGAAAGATCACATACCCCCATGCACCCCTTTCTTTTCCATCCTGCTGCACAGTAAGTGATGTATAGTTATCCTTACCAATTGGCAAAGGGTCATCCTGCTTTGCATAGCAGCTGCTTAAAAACAGTACTGCGGCCACAACGCTATGCTTAATTGTTATCAACTTGTTCAACATCGGGATTAAATTTCCATAGGTCATCAAAACGGTAGCTGCTGTTGCTACCAGTGGTAATATAACCAGCACCTTCTACGGTAAAACCAACTGCTCCACTTCTTCCCGAAGCTTCAAGAGCAGTTTTGGCTTGCCATGTATCATCGCCGGGATTATATTGCCATACAGAGGTAAGCGCTCCACTTCTTTCTCCGCCAACTAAATAACCTTTGTTATTCAACGTAAAAGTTGTTCCATTGCTTCTTGCTATATCCGTGTAATCATCATCGTATGTATCGCTGCTTATGTTTGATATGGCTCTTTTCTGTGTCCAGCTATTTGCAGAAGCGTCATACATCCAGAAGTCTGTTGGGTAATCATTATTGTTGATCCCTCCAAATACATAAGCAAAATTGTCTATCACAAAAAACTGGGCAGCCGAACGCTTTGTTCCACCTACGCTTGCTTTTTGTGTCCATATATCTGTTGAAGGGTCATATTCCCACAAGTCTTTTAAATAATTACCATCAAAGCCGCAGGTGATATAACCTTTGGCACTGATAGCAAAACCTGTTGCTTCATATCTTGCTGAAGCAGGCAGGTCAGCTTTTCTTGTCCATGTATTTGCTGCAGGATCATATTCATAAAAATCTTTCAACTTGTTAAGCCCATCATAGCCCGTACCAACATAACCTTTATCACTTACAGCAAATGCAGTAGCCGAACTTCTTGCTGCACCCGGCATGTCTGCCTTTTGTGTCCAGGTACCTGTTGCAGGGTCAAGCGACCAATAATCAGCAAGCCAGTTGGCTCCATCATAACCGCTGCCAACATAAGCGTTGTTCCCAATTGTAAATGACACAGCCTCAGTTCTTGCCACGCCTTCAAAGTCTGAAGCCCTGCTCCAGTCGCCCAGGATATCTGAGTCATCATCATCTGAAGATTTGGAGCAGCCAGCTAATGAAAAAATAAAGGGTGTAATGGCAGCAGCTAGTACAATTGTTCTAATTGAAAAATTTTTCATGTTGAAAGATGATTGATAAATGAAATACGGTTTATAGTTCTTAAATAAATGGACATGGTTTTTAACTACACCTGTAAAAAAATAAAAGGAAGTACAGTTATGTTTTGAGAAGCGTGCCTGTAAAAAACATGTGTTTTGTTTTGATAACAGTGCAAAGATTTTTTTTGCAGCTAAAAGAGGATTGTTAAAACACCTGAAACGGACAAAATATAGATTGAGAAGGAATAAATGCCGGATTGAGATCAATTTTTTAACCAGCTTAAAAACTCCGGCACTTTTGCTTTGGCAATAGTAATATCATATTCACCGGGTATATGAAGTTTTATAAAGAGTTTTCTTGCGTTGTATTGCAGCACTTCCTTAATAGCCGTTCTGTTTACCAGGTATTGCCTGTTGGCACGATAAAAACCTGTGCCACACATTTCTTCCAGATCATCAAGGTTGTGGCTGATAGTGTAACTGTTATAGTCTTTAGTAATAAGCCGTGTTGTTTTAAATTCAATTCCAAATAAGGCCACATCAGCAATTTTTATGGGTACTATTTTATCTTTCCAGTTAATAAGTATTGAAGATGGTTTATTGCTGTGAATATTTTGCGTTTGAATAGTATGTAGCAGGTTTCCTAAGTCAATATCAGCCTTTACCATATTGTTTTTAAGAAGCAAAAATTTATCCACTGCATCCTTAATTGTCTTTTTTGAAAAGGGCTTAAGTACATAGCCAACTCCATTATTGTCAAATGCTTCTAAAGCATATTCATTATAAGCAGTACAAAAAATTACGGGTACAGCCACAGGTATTTGTTTAAATATTTCAAAGCTGTGCCCATCACCCAATTGTATATCACAAAAAATAAGATCCGGGGCATGATGTTGTTGTAAATATTCCACTGATTCTTTTACAGACGATAAAATTTTATTAATAGAAACATTGCCAGGCAATTGTAACAATATAGCTGCCAGGTCTTCTGCTGTCATCAATTCATCTTCAATTATTATCACCTTCATGGTCAAGGATTTTTATAGCTACAGAAAAAATACCATTATCATTTTTTATCACAATATCATCACTTCCTGTAAGCCTGTATCTTTCTGAAAGATTAGCCAATCCCACATTACTGCTATGTTCAATAGATTGCTTAGGTTGAAAATTATTTTTGATGATCACCCATCTCCCTGTTTCATCAGCTTCGATATTGACAAATAAAGGCGATTCTTTCGTAAGTACATTATGCTTAATGGCATTCTCTGCTAATTGCTGCAATGCAAAAACCGGCACTTTGCCATTCTCTTGCAGCGCTTCCGGTATTGATATCCTGTACTGCAATGCTTCGCCAAATCTTGTTTGCTGCATAGCAAGATAATTTGTACATAGCTCTGCCTCTTCTTTTAATGTAACTAAAGATTGATTGTTGTTGTCAGTTGAAAAACGCAATAACTCAGATAGTTTTTCCAAATACGCTTCCGCTTTTTCAGGCGAACGGTTAATAAGTGAACGCAATGTGCTTAATGAATTAAAAAGAAAGTGTGGGTGCAGTTGCTGCTTCAACTGACTGTTCCTTGCTTCAAGGTTAAAAAGTTTCAATTGTTCGTTTTCAGTATCGACTTTTAGTTTTGTTTCTTTCAGCAGCATTATTTCAGTCAGTACGATCACAATCAAATTTATTGCCAGCCCTTGTATCATTGGCATCAGCACCATTCTTGTATTTGGCATGACAAACGGCTTTATTTTGCCATTTTCAATAATACCAACATGATGCCTTGGCATACCAGGCGATATAAGTTTGAATAGAATGTAAAGCGTGATGATTGAAATAAGCCCACTTATAATATATCGGAGTATATTATTTTTTTGAGTGCTGCTGCTGTTACACAACTTCACCAATAAAATATTTATCCCCCAGAGGTAAAATGTAAAAATGGTAATAAAGGAGAAGAAACGTAACACCTTATCCCATTCAAATTCATGTGATGTAAGCCCGGGTGTGGCACCAAACAATCCAAAAAGAGGGCTGGTGATAAGTGCTATTTTAAACAGCTTTTTATACAATGGTCCGGCTTGCATCTATCAAAAGTAGCATGTTTAGCTTTAAAGCTTACTGCACCGCATTTAAACGGGCATAGTACTGTATGAAACGGGCAAAAATGCCAGCAGAAATCCTGCATATCTGGAAAACAATTTATAACTGCAAAACCAAACTAAATTGTCAAATATGTTTACATTTGAAAAATCCCGGTACGACAATGCCAATTATCTCCGAAGTTTCACTAACTAACGTTCATTTATGAGAAAAAAACTTGCTCTGTTTATAGCAATTGGAATAGTTGCCTCTTCCTCGTTCGCACAGAAAAATAAAACGAGCGGTTTGGCACCAGAACAAAAGAAACCAGGCCTGTTTGGTTTTGCTTTTACACTTACAGATTTTAATTCTCACAACAATAGCAATGCCGCTACTTTAAAAACAAAAGATATGAGTGCAGGTGCATCAATCTATTACTGGAAAGGCATCACACCATTTATTGATTTCTCTGCAAGGGTAAATACTATTTTTCAGGACTATAGTGCTAAATATCGGGGAACAACTGCATCTACTGATATAGGAATTGAATTTGAACCAACAATAAATATACGCCCGGTAAAAGATAAGACTGTATTAGCACCATTTTTGACCACTGGGGTTGGCGTTGGTATTTACAGTGGCAAGACAGCAGGTTATATTCCCCTCGGTGGTGGGTTGCAACTAAATGCAGGCAATAAGATATACTTTCTTTTGCAGGCACAGTATAAATTATCACTTACAAAATCTGTAATTGGTAATAACATGTTTTATTCACTGGGCTTTGCACTAAATGTAGGTAATAAAGACGCACCTGAATTTAAAGCAACATTGCCAATCGTTCCCCCGGCACCGGTAGTAATAGATGCAGATAGTGATGGTGTGCCTGATGAAACAGATGCCTGTCCCAATGAAAAAGGCCTGGCGGCGTTAAAAGGTTGCCCGGATAGTGATGGTGATGGCCTGACAGATAAAGATGACAACTGCCCCAATGAAAAAGGATTGAGCAAATACAAAGGTTGCCCGGTTCCGGATACAGATAAAGATGGTATAAATGATGAGAATGATAACTTCAAAGATGTAGCTGGCCCGGCACGCTACCAGGGATGCCCGATACCAGATACAGATAACGATGGCATTAATGATGAAGAAGATAAATGTAAAGATGCGGCCGGTGTTGCTAGCAATATGGGTTGCCCGGTAATAGAAGTGGCTGTTATTGAAAAAATAAACAAGGCTGCTGCAAATATTTTCTTTGCTCCTGGCAGCAACAAGTTGTTGGCGAAATCAAATGCAGCATTGAATAATGTAATAGCCATCTTAAAAGCTAATCCTGATTATAAAGTTGATATTAACGGGTACACTGATAACAAGGGCGATGCTGAGAAGAACAGGGCATTGAGCGAAGCAAGGGCAAATGCAGTAAGTGATTATTTAGTAAAGAACGGCATTGATGCCAGCCGCTTAAGCGCTGCCGGCTTTGGCGATGAAAACCCCTTAGCAGATAATAAAACTGCAGCAGGCAGGGCTAAGAACAGGAGAGTTGAAATGAAGGTGAGAAATTATTAAGAATAAATATTAATTTGACAAAAGAGGCTGCAACCACAGCCTCTTTTTATATAATGGAGTTATACCTACTGCAATTTTTTACTTGCATTAAGAAATATTTAAACACACTTTAAAATCATGATACTGAAAAATATATTTCATCTCACTATAAATCAAATTGCTAACTGCCAATGAATATCACACTCCAAACAGAACGCCTTCAATTACGTCAGTTTACTCAAAACGATACCCAATTTATCATTGAATTACTCAACACTGAAGGCTGGATAAAAAATATCGGCGACAGGAATATAAAAACAGAAGAGCAGGCAAGGCAATACCTTATTAATGGCCCGATA
Source organism: Bacteroidota bacterium (assembly GCA_040385725.1). Classification (GTDB taxonomy): domain Bacteria; phylum Bacteroidota; class Bacteroidia; order Chitinophagales; family Chitinophagaceae; genus Ferruginibacter. The sequence continues at coordinate 10,409 of JAZKGV010000159.1, forward strand.
AAAAGTTATGCTGACAATGGTTTCGGGCTTAGCCTTGTAACGTTAAAAGATGCCACACCAGTAGCCATGTGCGGGTTAATAAAAAGGGAAAGCTTACCACAACCTGATATTGGTTATGCCTTTTTACCGGCATACGAAGGCAAAGGTTACGCCTATGAAATAGCAAGTGCGGTATTGCAGTATGCCTTTACAGTATTAAAGCAAGAAAAAATATTAGCCATCACTTTACCTGAAAATACAAACTCGGTAAAGCTGCTGTTAAAACTGGGTATGCAATTCGAAAAAACATTTACAGATGCCACCACGAATGAATTATTAGCAATGTATGGGATCAGCAACCGTTCTTGATAAAACTTATTCAGGCACAATTTTCCCTTTGCTATACCGGTCTATCATTACTTTACTGCGGCTACGTTCTGCCAGTGCACTAACACTGTCCAAGATCTTTTTCATTTCATCCGGGTGTGCATTGTAGTAGGTATAGCTCTTGTCAAAATCTTCCCGGCTTATTTTGTGGAGTTCAAATATTTTTTTCTGCAGTGCGGCATTCTCAATAAGTTCCTTCTTAGTGCTGTCTTTCCTTAAAAAGTTTTGTGTGTAGGCTTCTGCCTGCAGCACATCCCACATTACAAGCTGCATTTCTTTTGCGTTAAGTATCCGGCCTTCTTTCTGTTTATCACCACAGGAATAAATAAATCCGGATAAGAAGATGCAAAGGGCAGGAAGCAAAATCCTCATTTCAATTCTGTTTTATACCGGTTAGCGTTGGTAACATCCATCTTGGCAAGTAATTCGCTTGCCCTTGCCTTATCCTGCTGTGGCGCTTTTGAAAACATCTTTATCAGTTCATTCGCCTTACCCTGGAAGAAAAACTGGTTGATCATGGTGTTAGGATTATCAGCATTAAAAGTGCTTAGCAGGTTCAGCACATTCAGCATTTCCGACCGGGCAGCATTTTCATCTTCGTACATTTTATCAAATGCACTGCGATAATAGTTATAGTAAATATCATGAATTACAGCATAGCGGCTATTCAGCATGTTTTCCACAAGCCAGTAACGGTTGCGGATACCATCAAAAGCTTTCCAGCCCGAAATACCCCTTCCTTCCGGTGCATTGTTCACTATATTCTGTGCTTTTAAAAAATAGGGATTACCGCCCTTTAAGGAATAAGAATCATAATCGAATGCCAGTATCATATACACATAGTAAGCAAACACAGCGGTGAGGTTAGACACTTCACCATCACTGCCGGAAACACGGTTATCATTAAATTCCAGTTGCTGAAACTCTACGTACTTAAATGTTACATCCTCGTCCTGGAAATTAATAATGGGCGACATGTAAGTGCTGTTAAACACAGGCCTTCCAGATTGGATGGTAATAGATGCACTGTATACATTGGCATTATCTGTGGGCTGCAGGTTAAGCAAAAAGTTACACTCAATTTTCTCGTTGGCTGTAAATTCATCTGTACTCCATTTGCGGTTGTTCACAAAAGTATTCAGTGAATTCTGCAGGGTTTGAAAAGTTTTTTTGTTTACAGTGTTGCCTACCCTGCTGCTGTTCACCGTTACCCTTGCATTCAATTCCTGCGCCTGCGTAATATTTACTCCAAAGCATGTAAGTAATGCAAGGAGTATTTTAGTTGTTTTCATTGTTGTAACTAATTATTGTGTTTACAATATCCACTGCCACTTCCTGTTTTGTTTTTGTATCAAACGTATACTCTTTTCCTTTCCTGTCAAAAATGGTAACCTTATTTGTATCATACCCAAAACCTGCACCTGCATCGTTAAGCGAATTAAGCACAATCATATCTGCATTTTTACTGCTGAGTTTTTTTAATGCGTATTCTTTTTCATTGTTTGTTTCTAATGCAAAACCTACCAGCAATTGCCTGCTTCCTTTTCTATTTCCAAGTTCTTTTAAAATATCCGTTGTCTTCTTTAGTTCTATAGAAAATGTTTCTGATTGCTTTTTTATTTTTTCATCGGCTATTGTTACAGGAGTATAATCAGCTACAGCCGCACTCATTACTGTAATATCTTTATCATTAAATTCAGCCAGGCAGGCAACAAGCATTTCCGCCGCAGATCTTACCCTGATCGTTTTCAACCCCACAGGCGTTTTTAAAGAAGAAGGCCCTAATACAAGTATAACTTCGGCACCTCTTGCTGATAATTCATTTGCAATAGCCAATCCCATTTTGCCTGAAGAATGATTGCCTATAAAACGAACAGGATCTATCAATTCATAAGTGGGGCCGGCAGTCACCAACGCTTTCTTACCCTTCAACTCATCTTTTTTTTTAAAAAAATCATTCAGCCAGCCTGCAATTGTTTCAGGCTCAGCCATTCTTCCCTCTCCTGTTAAGCCACTTGCCAATTCTCCATTCTCTACGGGGATGATCAAATTGCCAAAAGAACTTATCTTATCAAGGTTGCTTTTTGTGGAAGGATGTTTCCACATATCTTCATCCATCGCAGGTGCCACCACCACAGGGCAGGTTGCAGAAAGATACACCGCCATTAAAAGGTTATCACAAAGCCCATTTGACATTTTAGCAAGGCTGTTGCAACTTAATGGTGCCATTACGAATACATCCGCCCACCTGCCAAGCATTACATGGTTTGCCCATGAATCATTTGTCGCTATATCTGACAGTACAAAATTTTTGGATACAGTGGACAATGTAAGCGGCGAAACAAAATCTTTTGACGCTGCTGTCATTACCACTTTTACTTCTGCACCGGCTTTTATTAACAGCCGCACCAGCATAGGGATCTTA
>JAZKGV010000160.1:0-1631 GCA_040385725.1 Bacteroidota bacterium
TACGGGCATGGTGCAACGGTAGCATACGGGTCTCCAAAACCTTTGATCTGGGTTCGAATCCTAGTGCCCGTGCTGATTTCTGGTTTAAAGTTTTTAAAGTTTAAAGTTCAAAGTTGTATAAATGCGACTAACCTTAAACCTTAAACCTTAAACCCTTAAACTTTTTAATTATGAACAAATTTTCTGCGTATTTAAGAGATTCTTACAAAGAACTGGTGGAGAAAGTAACCTGGCCTGCATGGGATCAGTTGCAACAATCTACCATGATTGTACTGGGAGCTACTTTATTTATTACGGCTTTGGTATGGGTAATGGATGTTGCCGCCAACGGCGCACTCAAATCTATTTACAAATTATTCAATTAATGATGGAAGAAGTTCTTCAGGAAAAGGAAAATAAATGGTACGTACTACGTGTGGTAAGTGGTAAGGAACGTAAGATCAAGGAATATCTTGATAAGGATATCGTACGCAATGGCTGGGCAGAAATTATCAAACAGATATTTCTTCCGGTAGAGAAAGTATATAAGGTGCAGGCCGGTAAAAAAGTAATGAGGGAACGAAATTTTTATCCTGGTTACGTGATGATTGAAGTGGCTGGCAACAAGCTGAATGACGACATGGTGCAACACATCAGTAACATCAGCAACGTAATGCACTTTTTAACAGACGGTAAAGGCAGTAAGGGTAATATTATCTCTTTGCGTAAGGCAGAAGTAAATAAAATGCTTGGCAAAGTGGATGAAATGGGTGAAGGCGGTGGAATGACGATGAGTGAACCATTTATCATTGGCGAAACCATTAAAATTATTGACGGGCCATTTAACGACTTTAATGGTATGGTGGAAGAAGTGAATGATGAAAAGAAAAAACTAAAAGTACAGGTAAAGATATTTGGAAGGGCCACCCCGGTGGAACTCAACTACATGCAGGTAGAAAAAATATCATAGCCCTGAAAATTTTATACAGCAGGCCATCCGCAAAACGGGTGGCTTTTTTGTTGAATACAGCCACATACCAGATAATTTTTTTATCTTGTTGCGTATTTTTTTAATAACGGAAGGTCTTTTTACAAACCAAAGTAATATTTGAAGTAATTATACCTTTCATTCCGTAAATCAAACACAACTGCTAAAGGGCAATAATGGATCCCACGCTGCAATACCTGCTTGATGGATGTAAGGTTAATGACAGGGCTGCTCAAAAGGCGCTGTATTATCGTTATTTCAATACTTTTATGGGTATTGCAATGCGGTATGTAAATACGCAGGCAGATGGAGAGGAAGTGCTGAATAATGCTTTTCTGAGGATTTTTAAACACATTAATAAATATACTGGTAAGGGTTCGTTTGAAGGATGGATGAAGAGGATAGTGGTGAACTGTTGCCTTACATATATAAGCCGCCCTAATTACACTACACAAAGCCGTGTGATCCCTTTGAAAGACTACAATGGAAATGAAGACAATAGCGTTTATTTAAATTCTGTACATGTAAGCAGCGACGGAATTGAAGAAAAATACAGCCAGGATTTTTTACTTGAAATATTGAAACTTTTACCCGATCAAACAAAACTTGTTTTTAACCTGTATGTGTTTGAAGAATACAATCACAGTGAAATAGGGGAGTTGCT
>JAZKGV010000160.1:1641-4872 GCA_040385725.1 Bacteroidota bacterium
GGCGAGGGCCAGGTCTTGCCCGGTCTCGACGAAGGGTTGCTGGGCATGGCCGAACGAACATCGCAAAGCCACCTGGCAAAAGCAAGAAAGATCTTAGCCGAGAAATTAGATAAAAAAGAACTGATAAGTAAAATACAAAGAGTATGAGTGAAAATACTCACATAGATAAAATTTTTAAAGATGGGATTGGCGACATGAAGTTCTCCAATGCGGATGCCATGTGGCAAAGCATGGAGGTTGACCTGGATAAAGAAAAAGGAAAGAAAAAAAGACCTGTTATATTTTTTATTGCACTGGCTGTATTGCTTACTGCCGGAGTTTTTAGTGTAAAACATTTTAACCAGCCTGCAGTTCCTGCTATAGCAGAAGCAAAAATTGAGGTGCCCACTATTGTAATAAACGAAGTAAAACCAGGGAATAAAAATATTTCAACTCAACAGCATGTTGCTGTGGTAAATGATGCTTCAAAAACTTCAGGTAATAATTTAAATAATAATTCATCAGTTGTAACTGCAAAGCAAACAGCAACAGATTTACATAACAATAACCATTTGCTGAATTCAATTGCACCTGCTGATTTTAAAACAACTGTGGCGGGTGAAATTGCGGATGCAGGTGAAAATATTATCGCAGCGGAAAATGAAGTAGCAACAAATGATATTCAATTTGAAAAAACTAATGCCACAGCAGAATTAATGACTGCACCAAATGCAACAGCAACAATAGTAATTAAACCTGTTTCAAGAAATATAAACATTCCCACTTTCCCGGTTGAAAAGAAACAAATTGCCAAAGCACACAAAATAAGTATAGAAGCTGTTGGTGGTGGGGATCTGTTAAGGGTTAACAGGAAGGCTGGTTTTTATGCAGGTATCAGGCTTAATAAACACCTGGATAAAGGAGGTCTTATTTCCATTGGTGTAAATTACGCCAGCCATACTGTGCTTGATAGATACAGGGTGGCCAATAAACCAATGGACCGGGGTTGGTATGATGCCGTGGTAAACAACATGAGTTCTGTACGGGTGCCTATTTACCTGCAGCGCCAGATGGCAAATAGTAAATTTGCCATGATGATTGGGCTTGTTCCAACATACATTACTGCCGCAGAAGTATATAATGTTCCTGACTCTTATATCGGGGATCCCAATCCATACCGGAAGTTTACATTGAACGATTTTAATCGTTTTAATCTTTTGTTTGGTGCCGGCTTAAAATATACGCCTGTCACCAATGGGCCATTTAACAGGCTATCCTTCGAACTGAGTGGCAGCTATAGTTTTACCGGCCTGGTAAAAGATGGCTACAAAAACTGGTCAAGAGTAAATGATAATTTTAAAAGCATCCAGCTTGGTGTTGCTTTCAAGTTGAAATAGTTTTTTAAAAATATTTTTTTGAAGGAAGCAATTGTTAGTTGCTTCCTTTTTTTGTTTTTATATGAACCGCCGCTGCAATCGTTGCCAAATATTCTTCTGCCCACAGCTCCAAAACCAATTTGCTTATCTCCCTCTGATGAAATACATTTGCCTTCCTTTTAAAATTACTACATAAAACACAACCGCACATGCGACAAATTGCTTTTAGAGAAGCCCTGAGAGAGGCGATGCAGGAAGAAATGAGGAGAGACGACAGGGTGTTTTTAATGGGTGAAGAAGTGGCCGAATACAACGGCGCTTATAAAGTAAGCCAGGGAATGCTGGATGAGTTTGGCGAGAGAAGGATCATTGATACGCCTATTGCTGAGCTTGGTTTTGCAGGCATAGCAGTTGGTGCGGCACAAAATGGCCTTCGCCCTATTGTGGAGTTTATGACCTGGAACTTTGCGGTGCTTCCACTTGACCAGATACTGAACACAGCCAGTAAAATGCTGGCGATGAGCGGCGGACAGGTAGGCTGCCCAATCGTTTTTCGTGGGCCTAACGGCAGTGCCGGGCAATTGGGTGCACAACACTCTACTGCTTTTGAAAGTATGTATGCTAACATACCAGGATTGAAAGTGATCTCTGTAAGCAATCCTTATGATGCAAAGGGTTTGTTGAAAGCCGCTATCCGTGATGATGACCCTGTGATGTTTATGGAAAGCGAAGTGATGTATGGTGATAAAGGTGAAGTGCCTGAAGAAGAATACATACTGCCTATTGGAAAAAGTTTTGTGAAAAGGCCCGGTAAAGATGTTACGATCGTTTCTTTTAATAAAATGATGAAGATTGCCTTTGGTGCTGCAGATGAACTGGCGAAGGAAGGGATAGAAGCGGAAGTGATTGATGTGGCAACTATTCGCCCGTTGGATTGGATGACTATTTTAGAGAGTGTGAAAAAAACAAACCGCTTAGTGATCGTGGAAGAACAATGGCCATTTGCATCTGTATCTTCTGAAATTGCTTATCGCATACAGAAGGAAGGGTTTGATTACCTTGATGCCCCTGTTCGCCGTATTACCTCTGTGGATGCACCAATGCACTATGCACCAAATTTAGTAGCTGCATATTTGCCAAACATAGAAAGAACAGTAAAGCTGGTGAAAGAAGTGATGTATTTGAAGAAGTAGGGCTAAAAGGATAAAGAAGAAAAGAAGGCAAAGAAGTTTTTTGCTAAGAGAATAAAAGAGAAAAAGATTGATGGCGCAGCGAAGCTGCGCCATTGTTTATATACAGCTATTATTCTTTCGTTATTTAAAAAATGTAGACACCTCTGCTCCAATATCTGCAATGGTAAGCAACACTGCTTCGCTTTTTATCCTGCTTCTTGCTTCATAAAAATCAGTTTCTTCTTTTTTCTTATGTGACAGCACGTCTTTTGTTGAGATGGCGGAGAAAGGCACTAATCCTGTTCTTACATCAAGTATTACCAGTTGTGTGGTGGCGAATGCTTTGATGTCATCTTTTGCAAAGGTTTTGTATTTGGTATATATATCGCTGGTAACAGAAAAAAGTACCACCACGTCTGCCTGCATACGTACAGCCGCTTCTCTCAAGTGGGTATATGTGAGTTGTTTGGCAACAAGTAAATCAGGGATGAGCGTTACTTTTTTTATCCGTGATGACTGCAGCAGGGTGCTGGTAAAATGATCAATATATGATTGCTGGATTTTAAGATAGGATTCATCATTCCAGTAATATCTTCCTTCGCTGTTGCCATCAACTTTTACCAATGCCACCCTTAACTGTTGCGGCATTTGATAAATACCGTCTAAAATTTTTTGAATATTTTCCTCCGAAATAGTGGAAGCTT
>JAZKGV010000161.1:0-6254 GCA_040385725.1 Bacteroidota bacterium
GATTACTGCTGCTTGCTTTTACAGTTATCACTTTACCTGTAATATCTCAAAATAGTTTGAATATTGTTCCAATACCTGCAAAAGTAAAAATGGGTAAGGGTTATACTGTAATAAAACAGCCTGTGGGCTTTATCGTGTACGATTTTGATGAGGCTGACGAAAATGATGGAAAAGAGGCTTTTAAAAAACATCTTCGTACCAGGTATAAACTTACAAAGTTTACTGATGGGGATTCTCACAGTTATGGTTTGCCTTTTGAGATACATTATTCCAGGATAACAGAGAAGCAACCAGCAGGATATTATGAACTTAATGTGGAACCTGGCAAAGTATATATAAAAGGAACTGCTTTGGGGAAATTTTATGCTTTTGAAACACTAAAGCAATTGATACAGGTAAGCAAGAAGAAAGAAATTACCATTCCTGTTTGTAAGATAAAAGACTATCCAAGATTCAGTTACCGTGGTATGCACCTCGATGTTGGCCGTCACTTTATGACTGTTGATTTAGTAAAGAAGTATATTGACTATTTGGCGATGTACAAGTTCAATACTTTTCACTGGCACTTAACCGAAGACCAGGGCTGGCGCATTGAAATAAAAAAGTACCCAAAACTTACTGAAATTGGTGGATGGAGAAACGGTACTATCGTTGGCAGCTACCCCGGAACTGGAAATGATTCCATTCGTTATGGTGGTTTTTATACACAGGAGCAAATAAAAGAAGTGATAAAATATGCAGCCGACAGGTATATCACTATCATTCCTGAAATAGAAATGCCCGGGCATTCATCAGCGGCTATTGCAGCTTATCCTCAACTCAGTTGTTTTCCTGATGAAGACACAAAGTACCCGGCTGAATGTGTATGGGCCGGCCCGACAAAAGGCAAACAGGTACAGCAAACATGGGGCGTATTTGAAGATGTATTTTGCCCAAGTGAGTATACTTTTGATTTTTTACAGGATGTGCTGGATGAAGTGATGGCATTGTTTCCCTCACAATATATTCATATAGGTGGAGATGAATGCCCGAAAGATGCATGGAAACGCTCAGCCTTTTGCCAGCAACTGATGAAAGAAAAAGGATTGAAGGATGAGCATGAACTACAGAGCTATTTTATTCAACGAATTGAAAAATACATTAACAGCAAAGGTAAAAAAATTATTGGCTGGGATGAGATACTGGAAGGCGGGCTTGCACCCAACGCCACCGTTATGAGCTGGCGTGGAGAAAAGGGTGGAATTGCTGCAGCAAAGCAACATCACAACGTGATAATGACACCGGAATATCCATTGTACATAAATCATTCTCAAACAAAGAAGGAAGATTCGGTAACACAAGGTGGTTACAATCCTTTAGAAGCGGTGTACAAATACGAACCGATACCAAAAGAATTAACTGCAGAAGAAGGGAAGTATGTTTTAGGAGCACAAGGCAATGTGTGGAGTGAATACATTAGTTCAAGATCAAAACTGGAGTATACTATTTTTCCAAGAATGGCGGCGTTGGCAGAAGTATTGTGGACACCAAAAGAGAAAAGAAACTGGAAAGATTTTGAAAGAAGATTACCCGTGATATTTGAGAGATTGGATAAGGCAAAGATCAATTATAGTAAGGCATATTATGATACAAAATAAAAATTACCAATGCCTGAGTTTGTAAAAATAAAATCACTGGTACAGTTGTATGAACTGCTAACCGAAGAAGAAAGAATTATTACAGATGTATTGAGGCAGATCATTATTGAAACACTACCTGCCTATTGCAAAGAAAAAATATCTTACAACGTACCTTTCTTTTATGGCAACCGTAGCATTTGTTTAGTTTGGCCGGCAAGCATTCCCCGTGGCGGCATTAAAAAAGGTGTATTACTTGGATTCTGGTACGGCAACCGCTTAGCAGATAAAGGCAATTATCTTACTCATGGCACCAACAAACAGATCTTCTACAAAATATTTTATAGTGCAGATGAAATTAAAGAAGCGCCGCTGGTAAAAATAATTAAAGAAGCAGCCGCATTAGATGCACAGTTTGCTCTCAAAAAGAAAAAGACTGTTACAACAAAGAGAGGTCATTAAATTTTCTGTCGCCAAGTACGGTGTTAAACAATTGCAGGCTGGCAGGATGTTGCAGTGTAGCCAAATGCCTTTCGTGGTGCATATCAGTACCTACAAGATCGGCAAGGCCATTATCAAATATATACCTGGCTGCTTTGGCAACTGGCTTGCCATAATAACCCGTCAATGAAAGAAGGTTTACCTGCAATAAAAAGCCCATGTCTTTTAAGTGGTGAAATTCATCAAACCGGCCCTGGTAAAAAATGTACCGCTCAGGATGCGCCATAATAGCTTTATAACCTGCCGTCATTAATTCAAACGCAATTTCATTCAGGTTACTGCTTGGTGTGGCATAAGACTGCTCAGTAAGGATGATATTTTTATGAATGGGGAGTATTTCCTTTTGTGTACGCAACAGTTTTAAAAAATAATCATCCAGCATATATTCTGCTGCTGCTGTTATTTCTATATCAATGCCTTCCGCCGCCACAGCAATTTTTAATTTATCAAGGGCATTGTTGATGGTTTCCGGCGTATTGCGGTACATATCAGAAATAACATGTGGAGTGGCAACCGTTTTCCGTATGCCAATATCATAAATGCCTTTTACTAAACGAAGTGATGTTTCAATATCCGGCGAACCATCATCAATACCCGGTAATATGTGGGAATGAATATCCGTATCAACCGGTAGTTGTAAATTGATTGCCGGTGCTGGATTGGATTTCTTTTTAAAAAAACTAAACATTGCTTGTGAAATTACCCTTTTTATTTTAATCAACCATTTTTTGGATAAGGGTATAATAGTACTGCCGTATTTTAATAAGCGGTTTTAATATGGATGCAATATGTGGGAAGGGAATATTGTTCACTTTCATGGCCAGGTAATCCCTGCGGTTTGCCCTCAGCCTGCTGAAAAAGTTGCGGTTACTCTGTCCTCCCACCCTCATTTTAACGATCAGCATGGGAATATATTTGGCGCTGATACGATAGCGGTAAAGATAGCGTGCCATAAACTCATAATCAGCCGCTGTAAAGTAATGTGATTCATAGCCGCCCAGTTCTTTCAGCAGGTCTTTTCTGAAATAAAATGTAGGATGTGCCGGCATCCAGCCATAATTAAAACGGAACCTGCTGTACGGCAGCCCTTTCCAGTAGCGGATCACTTTACGCACATTTTGCTGATCCACATACACCAGGTCGCCATAAGTTGAATCAACTTTATGTTCTATAAAATGTTTTACAATAGTGCTTATCACCTCTTTGGAAGCCAGCATATCATCGCTGTTTAAGATACCGATCACATCGCCGGTGGCCATTTCCATTCCTTTATTAATGGCATCGTACATCCCATGATCTTCCTCTGAAACCCACCTGGATATTTTGTTTTCGTATTCTTTAATAATAGAAAGTGTAGAGTCGGTTGATTTACCGTCGATAAGAATATGCTCAATATCAGGATAATCCTGGTTAATAACAGACTCAATACAATCCCGTAGAAACCTTTCGGAATTATATGTTGCTGTTATTATAGTTACTTTCATTGTTGCCGGAAATGGGATAAACTTGAACCGGCAAAATAATGCTTTTTTGGTTTGAAAAATGAAACTACCTGTTTGAAGAAAACAGGACTAACGGAAGTGTAATGTAAAAAATCAGCGGTTTTTAACTAAGAAAAGAATAAGAGTGAGCAGGGAAAGAAGGAAAGCTGCTATTGCAGCAACAGTGATAAAAGTGGAATTGCTGCCTGTATTACCAGGCAAAGAAAGTGATGGTGCAGGTAAAGAAATATTTTTTACCGCTACGGCTATGGCCGTATCATTTGTGTGGGAAATGGAGATCTGAAAACCGGCGTGGATGGGCTTTCCTGTGGGGAGATGGTCAATAATTATGGTATGAAAAGGCTTGTTTTTATAATTGTTATCGGCTTTAATGATGGCTTCTTTAGCTGCAAATAAACCGGTAAAAGATGCGTAAGGGTTAGGCTGCAAAATACAATAAGCAATTTCTGCCGGGGCAAAATTCATTTTATAAAATGCATTTTCCCTGAAGTCATTAATCACTGGCATGGAAGAAATATTTTCCGTATCAATCCCCACTGATGGGGCATTTTCATTTTCTGTTGTAGTGGTTTGTACCCTTGGTTCAGTAAAAGTAAGTGTGGTTTCTTTTCCGTTTCCTGTTAACTGCCCAAATGTTTTGATGAGGGTATAATCATTTATAACCACACCTTCATTGGCAAGTTGTGCATACATGCGGTGAAGTATGATGGAGCTTGCTACAGCAGAACGGTCGATTACTGTTTGTGCAGTAATTTGTTCAGCAGGTATCTTAATGTATTTAGAGACGATATTTTTTATTTGTTCTTCCATCTTTAAAAACCCTTGAGGCAACTTTGGCAGATATAAGCCTCCTCTCCTTTTGGTGTGATACATTTTGTAAATCCAACATCACTCAGATCATCTTCCAGGCTTTTAAAACATTTAAAGCAAGCGATCAATTGATTGGGATGAGTAAAATGAGTTGATTTGTAAGACTCAATGCGCTGCTTTAATTCGTTAAGAAACTGTGCCACTAACTTTCCTTCTGTAACACGGTGATCAAAAGTTACAGTGAGTATGCAACGCTGCATTTTTTCATCAATGGATGATATGCCGAGAATGGCGCTGTTCATCATGTTTACTAACGGCCTGAAAAAACTCACCCCTTCAGCCGAAAGATCAGTAATAGTAAAAGTAATATCGGTGAGATCATCGATCAGCAAGGCATCATCAAGATATTTGTTTGACAAGGCCATTATTTCTGTTTCTGTTTCCTTTATAGTTTTTACAGATGCATTTTTTACTGCCAATACTTTCAGCCCTTTATCAATATCAATGGCAAAACCAATATTCACCTGTTTATAAAATGCAACTGCATCACCAGTAAAATAAGCGTTCAGTTCTTTGTATTTTTCCAGCAGCCTTGCTGTTTCATAAATTACTACTGGTAACAATGAGTTTTTTAAATACTGCAGGGATTGATTGATATGTACAAACAAACCGTCTGTTTCCACAATGGTATTAATGGTGCTTGTAAGCCCTGTTTGCTGGATATTGCTTAAATACTCGATCTCTCTTTTTTTGTTGGAAGAGAGTTTTTCAACAATCACTTTATCAGCATCTGTTGGCAGCAACTGAATAGCATTGCTCTTTTCTTTTTTTGGGGTTGATCTTTTTGCAATACCCAATTTCTCTTCCACATCATTCTTACTTACAAAATCCTTTCCGCTAAAGGCAGTTGCGTCAATATTGTTCTTCTTCATCAGCGCCATAGCTGCAGGAGAAAACATGGTGTCACCTTCCCAAATTGCTTCCGCCTCTTCAAAATGTTCTTTATCAGCTACTGTTACAGCTTTATGTTTTTTTACTTCCGGCATGGGGGGCAATTCTTCTTTGCTGCTGTATATATTGGCAATGATCTCATTTACTTCATAATCCTCACCTGTTTCACATAGATAGCTGATATAGCCTTCTGCTTCTGCAATTACATCATAGGTTGTTTTTGATGATTCAAACACAATAATGATATCCCCTTTCTTTACAAGGCTGCCCGGTTCAAATGATAGTTCCACCACTGTTAATGCGGTATCATTTACTGCCAGTAACGGCACTTTTATTTCTTGTACTATTGGCATTAAGTAAAATGCAGTTTTATTTCTTCCAGTATCCTTTCTTTATCCGGCAATACTGTATGTTCTAATGATTTTACCGAAGGTATTGGAACAGGATGTGCTGCAATCCTTCTTGTTTTAATTCTTTCTTCTGTCGCTTCTGTTACCTGTGCTATTAATTCCGCTCCCACACCTGCATAAGCACTGCCTTCTTCTATCACCACCAGCCTTCCTGTTCTGTTTACAGATCGTACGATCACATTTATTGGTAAAGATGAAATTAAAGAAGGTACAATTAATTCAACTTTCAGGTCTGTTTCTAAAAATATATTGGTGAGCAGGTTATTTACCACATCTGCCATGCCACCATAAGCAACCACAGTAATATCAGGTACAGAAACAGCCGGTCTCGCCTGTACCACAGGATAGTCGTCTTCATTTATTTCATACACATAATTGGCTGCCTGGTGATGTAATATTTTTTTTGCGTAATCAGTTTTGTTTTCAATTACAATAACAGGATGCTCTTCCTTTAAAATGGCATT
>JAZKGV010000162.1:0-9741 GCA_040385725.1 Bacteroidota bacterium
GCAACAAATCCATTGCCGGTATTTTCTTCCCATTGATAAGAAACTCCTCTTATATCACTTGTGAGCATAGAATTTGAAGCGCCGGGACAAACTTTTTGTGATACCAGGTTGGGCTCAATGTTGTTTAAATATTTTTCCAGCATAGTATATCCATCTTCACCCACTATATTTCTGTCATCGGGTACATTTGGATTAAGCCCGTTTTCAATTTCCCATTCATCCGGCATTCCATCATGATCTGTATCTGCAGGTCCGTTGCATGTTTCATATACAGGCCAACCACCAACGGCCGAAGGCGCATCTATAATACCCGGTCTTCCGGCACTGCCTGTGCCGCTTGTGGTTCGGTTTCTTGTTTCGTTAGCGATCCGTATATCAACAGAATCTCTTCTTGGCAATGCAGCACCTGCCCATAGCAAAACCGTATCATACGCATTCAATGCCGGTTGAATATTGATGGGTTGCCCAATCGTAAACAGCGTATCACTTCTTGAAGAGTCCCTGCTGAGCAATGGAATATTTGCAAAATCAACAGCGAGCCAGTTATCTGTTGTTCGTGGTGTATTGCCTTCAATAATATTTCCCTGCACATGAAAGCGGCCCACACCTCTTGCATCTGTTGAATAATCCGGGCGTACCAGTTTATGTGTACTGGGTGTGGCAGGTCCGGGTTTAAAATAATTATTTAATTCATTTAATCTTGCAATACCACCGTTTACTTCCACATCGCCACCATAAGTAGCGCTGGAGGTACCCCAATTATAATTTACATTATTTGCGTACTCAACCAAAGCAATAGTATCATGTGCCCTGGCACCGCCAAACCTTGGGGTACGGTTGTTTTGATGTGCAATCAAATTGTGATGGTAGCTTGCAAATTGTCCGCCCCACACGCCGCCATATCCACGGGCACCTTTTATATGAAAAGCATTATATAAACCTTCACTTGCAATGCTCCACTGCACGGTTGTGTATTTGTTATCATAAATAGCCATACATTCTTCATTGGCCCAACTCATAGAGCAGTGATCTATAATTACATTTTCATAATTCTCTACATCAAGGCCGTAAGTAACAAAAGAGCCAGTGCCCACGCCATTACTGTCAAGCGGCACGCCGGGGCGAAAACGCATATAACGCATGATCACATTTTTTCTCCTGGGGCCAAGATAAAACAACTGGCTGCCAGTGGCGCCATTCAACAACACTGACCGGCCTGTGATACAAATACCGTCGCAGGGCGCTGTTTGCCCGGCAATAGTAAGATTGTCTCTTTTTATTTTGAGATCAGATTTTAAATGAATAATGCCGGATACGCTGAACACAACTGTTAGTGGCTGATAAATTGTAATAGGAAAATTAGGGTTGGCAGAATCTTTATATACATAAATAGTATCTACATGCTGATCGAGTGCCCAGCGAAGGCTGCCTGTTCCTGTATCATTAAGATTGGTTACTTCAATTACAAAGCCACCACGGCCACCGCTGGCAAATTTGCCATAGCCCTCCGCACCGGGAAAAGCAATTTGTTGTGCCTGTAAAAAAGGTATTGAAGTAATGCACAGGCAAAGCAGCAGGAAGATCTTTTTCATAATGGCAGTTACATTTTCTCCAAAGTAAATTTCCAAAATCCAAAGCTGTTATGCTTATTTAATTACGGAAACGTTGCCAAAGAGAACGAAGTGGGTAATTACGGGAAAATAATTTTATTCGATAGGATGCAGATAGAGAGGAAAAAATTCCCCAAATATTTTCTTTAATAAAACTGGCAGCAAAAGGGATTTTGTTTTTGCTGTAATACTTTATTGTTAAAACACTATTGCCTTCAAAAGCCTTGCTGTAGCTGGTTCCAGGGAATGTAGATGCTTGTTTTTAACAACTTGCAAAACTCTGGCATAATTTTTCAAAGTATATGGGTAGATAACACAGAAACTAAAAATTATTAATAACTAAAATCAACGACTATGAAAAGTATGTCTACAATTAAAAACGTAATGGGTGTAATAGCAATTACAGGTGTGCTGTTTGCATGTAAGGGAAACAAAACAAATGCGCTAACAGATGAAACAAGGGTATTATCAGCAGCAGACTCTGCACAGATGAAGGAATTTGAAAAATGGAAAGAAAGAAAAGAACAACCGGAGAAAAAAACTGTAGTGGTGTATAAAGACAGGGAAGTAGTTAAGGAAAATACAGCAACCAGCGTTCCGGCAGAAACAAAAAAGAAAGGATGGAGCAAGGCTGCTAAAGGTGCCGTAATTGGCGGTGTTACCGGTGCAGCAGCAGGTGCTGTTATCAATAAAAAGAACAGGGCAGCAGGTGCTGTAATTGGTGGAGCAGTAGGTGCTGGTGTTGGTTACGGAATTGGCCGTGCCAAGGATAAAAAAGACGGCAGGTATTAATCATTAAAACCCCATTGAAAATATATATGGCAGGGCTCATCATATTAATTTAATTAATTGATGAGCCCTGTTTTTTATACGGGTATTAAAAATCATCCTTGTGAACAGCTTTTACATTTTATTGATCACTGCAATTTTAACCGGCTGCCTCATTGGGTATCTTGCAGGGTTTATCAAACTTTTATTTTTCTTTATTAAAATATCAGCAACTATTGCTGCAACTTATTTTTTACATCCTTTTATCACCGGCTTTATTAATGATAATATTTCTATTGATACAGCATGGGTGCAGGCAATTGCTTTTATGATCCTGTTTATTCCATGTTTTATCCTGTTCCATTTTTTGATATACCCGGTTCAAAAACGTACCAGCCGGTTCAACAAAAAGTTTTTAAACAGGGCTGCCGGTATAGTTACAGGCTTGGCCTGTGGAGTTATTTCTGTTGTATCAATTACACAGTTTAGAAATATTACCACTTTGCCGCAGGAAGTGAGTAGCGAAATAAAGGCAAGAGGGTTGGAGGATGTTTTTAATAACTATGCAAATCTGGTGAATGATAAGTTTGCACCCTTTTTCCAGGAGCAACCAGTACAGGTAATGGCATCGAAGACCGTTGATTCAATAATTGAAAAAGGAATATCATTATCTTTCGTTACAGATAAATTTGAAGAAGACCCAACACTGGAAGCAGATATGTTGCAATTGATAAATGACGAAAGAGCAAAGTATGGATTAAGATCTTTAGTGGCAGACGCACAACTTACCAACGCTGCAAGAATGCATTCAGCGGATATGTTCAGAAGAGGATATTTCTCTCACAATACACCAGAAGGTATTAATCCTTTTCAACGCCTTCATAAATTGAACATTGTTTATTTGTATGCTGGTGAAAACCTTGCTATGGCACCTACACTTTTAAAAGCACACGAAGGGTTGATGAGATCGCCGGGACACAGGGCTAATATTTTAAATCCATCCTACGGGAAAGTTGGTATAGGTATTTTAGATGCTGGCACACATGGACTAATGATCACACAGGAATTCAGGGATTGATCAGGAACGTTTCCTGTAACTAAATACAGCCCATCCATTCAGCACAACTGCAAAGCCACCCATGATAAGCAGTTGATATTTTATATCTGCCAATGTGCTTCCTTTTAATACCACCATTCTCATCACCTCAATAAAATAAGAAACGGGATTGAATTTAGTTATCCATTGCGCCCACAGCGGCATACTGTCAATTGAAGTATATAACCCACCCAATAAGATACAGATCATCATTATAAAAAATGAAATGAGCATCGCTTGCTGCTGCGTGGCTGCATAGGTGGAAATTAATAAACCCAAACCAAGCACTGCCAGTAAATAAACGGCCGCAAAAACATAGATGGTGATAAAATTGCCGACTGGTACAATGCCATACACCAGTTTTGCAATAAGAAAACCAAGCGATAGAACAAAAAGCCCGAGTATCCAGAATGGGATCAGTTTTCCCAGGATGAAATGATGCTTGCGTATGGGTGTTACATTGATCTGTTCAATGGTGCCAATTTCCTTTTCCCTTACAATATTTAATGCAGTGAGGTTGCTGCCGATCATGGTAAGTAGTATTACCAATATGCCCGGCACCATAAAGTATTTATAATTCAATAAAGGATTATACCAGTTGGAGGAAACGACTTCAATTTGTGTTTCGGGGCTGAAGCGTGGCAATTGTATCCATTCCATACGCACCTGCTGATTATAATCCTGTATAATGCTGCGTAGATAAGCGCTGCCAAGATTTGCCTTTACACCATTGATGGCATTGCCTGCAATAAAAAGCTTTGCTTCGCTTTCTTTTACCAGGTCTTTTTCGAAAGACGGTGGAATTTCGAGGATAATATCAGAATGATCTTTTTCAATTTCTGTAAATGATTCATCGAAGGAAGAAGAATAATCATTCAGAACAAAATAACCGGAGGAAGTAATTTTTGAAATAAGCTTACGGGAATAATCAGAATGGTCTTTATCCACCACACTTAGTTTGATATTCTTCATCTCATAATCCGCCGCCCAGGGCAGTATGATCAACTGTATCACCGGCATCATAAAAATAAGGCGGATGATAGAAGGGTCACGGAAGATCTGCCGGAACTCTTTTTGTAATATGAATTTTAATGTTCTCATGCGCCCCAAACCCCTGAAGGGGCTTTTTTAAGTGTATAATTATTTACAGTTATCATGCTAAACGGATTTTAAATTTCTTAATGGCCAGTGTTAAAAAGAATATCATCATGCCTGCCAGTATCAGTGTTTCTTTCCACACATCTTTTATTCCAACTCCTTTTATCATTACTGAACGTACAATGATGTAGTACCATTTGGCAGGAACGATGTTTGAAATTGTTCTTAATGGCAGAGGCATATTTTCTATCGGGAACATAAAACCGCTCAGCATAATAGTAGGCAGGAACAAAGCGATCAATGAAATAAACATTGCTGTTTGCTGTGAGGCCGCACCTGCAGAGATCAATAAGCCAAGCGATAAGGATACCAATGTAAACAAAATGCTTTCAGCAACTAACAATACCAGGCTTCCATTGATGGGAACTTCCAGAACAAATACACTTAACAAAAGAATGCTTGCAATATTTACAATTGACAATAATAAATAAGGAACTGCTTTTGCAAACACCACCAGTTGTGGTTTCATTGGCGATACCAGCATTATTTCCATTGTGCCAATTTCTTTTTCTCTTACAATGGTGATGGCTGTCATCATCGTACATACAAGCAGCAATACCATCGCCATTACCCCCGGAACAAAATTGTATGCTCCTTTTAATTGCGGATTGTATAACATCCGTACTTCTGTGCTGATGGTATAAGGCAGCTTCCGGTTTTGTGTAATGCGGTTTTGATAATCCATGATGATAGCGCTGGCATAATTCGTCAATGTGTTTGCCACATTTGGGTCGGCTGCATCCGCAATGAGTTGTACCTGTACTTTATTCAAGTGTTGTAAGTCTTCTGCAAAACGATTGGGAAACACAATCGCCATTTTTATTTTGCCTTGTTTAAATGCTGCATCAATTTCTTTGTATGAATAGAGGTTTCGTTCTATTTCAAAATAACGGCTGGCTTCAAATTCATGAATAAGAGAAGTGGTGGCTGCATCTTTTGAATTATCCAGCACAGCGATCTTTGCATTTTTTACTTCGTTGGTTAAAGCAAAACCAAAAATGATAATTTGTACAATGGGCATTCCGAGAAGAATGAACATGGTCTTCTTATCTCTCCAGATATGGAAGAATTCTTTTTTAACGAATGCTAGAAATTGTTTCATAATTACCTCATCTCCCTTCCTCTTCTCCTTTAGGAGAAAAGGCGGCGCTTTAAATCTTTAATAAATATTTTGTTCTTCCATATCAGCATCATTTCCTTAGTCGGCTGACCTAACAGCTTTACGTGCTAACTTCAGAAATACTTCATCCATACTTTCTGCGTTGTAAATCTTTTTCAATTGAGCCGGCGTATCCAATGCATCAATACTTCCATCTACCATAATGCTGACACGGTTACAGTATTCTGCTTCATCCATATAATGTGTGGTTACAAAAATGGTGATGCCATTATCTGCAGCCTGGTAGATCATGTTCCAGAATTCCCTTCTTGTTACAGGGTCAACGCCACCGGTAGGCTCGTCTAAGAATACAATAACCGGTTCATGAAAAATGGCAACAGAGAATGCCAGCTTTTGCTTCCATCCCAATGGCAATGCCTTTACCAATTTGTTGGCTTCTTTTTCTAAACGAAGATGATCAAGCACAAAAGCTGTTTTTTCTTTTATGAATGCATCGCTCTTTCCATAGATGCCGCCATAAAAACGCATGTTCTCTTTCACTGTTAAGTCTTCGTACAGTGAAAATTTCTGGCTCATGTAACCAATGCTCTTTTTTATTTTTTCATTTTCTTTGAACACATCAAAACCTGCAACAGTAGCTTTGCCCGATGTGGGCAATGATAAACCACACAACATCCGCATGGCAGTTGTTTTACCTGCACCATTGGCCCCAAGAAAACCAAATATTTCTCCCTTACTTACCTCGAATGAAATTTCATTCACGGCAACAAAGTCGCCGAAGCGTTTGGTGAGTTTATCTGCGGTTATAATTTTATCGTTGCTCATTTTATTTGTTAATTGTTAATAGTGAATTGTTAATGCGGAGTTTAAATCTTTATGAAATTGATTAACGATTCACCATTAACTATTCACTCCTCATCAGTTGCATAAAACAATCTTCAATATTTGGTTGAATTTGTTTTATCTCCAGTTCCTTATTATTTGTATTCAATTGTTGTAACAGTTTTTCATCATATCCATTTTTCAATACCACATGATGATAGGTGCCGGATGGATACGCATTATCAACTGCTTCCATCTGTTTTATATCATTCAATAAATGAAGCATGTTGCTGGAACGGACTGCCCAAAGCTGTTTTCCGAAATTATTTACAATACCTTCCGGTGTATCAATAGAAAGTATTTCGCCTGTTTGCATTAATACTACCCTGTCACATAAACTTGCTTCATCCATATAGGGTGTAGAAACAAGAATGGTAATGCCTTGCTCTTTTAGTCTTTTCAGCATCTCCCAAAATTCTTTTCTTGATACTGCATCAACACCTGTTGTTGGTTCGTCTAAGAACAAAACAGAAGGACGATGTATCAATGCACAGCTTAATGCCAACTTTTGTTTCATACCGCCGGAAAGTTTGCCTGCAGGCCTGTCTTTAAATGGTTCTATCTGTTGGTAGATATCTTTTATCAGTTCGTAATTCTCTTGTATGCTCGTGTTAAAAATAGTGGCGAAGAAGTCAAGGTTCTCGTGTACCGTTAAGTCCTGGTACAAAGAAAATTTTCCCGGCATATAACCAACACGTTTCCTTATTTCTTTAAAATCTTTTACTACATCAAAACCATCAACAACAGCGGAGCCACTGTCAGCTAATAATAATGTCGTCAATATCCTGAAAAGAGAAGTTTTACCGGCGCCATCAGGACCAATGATACCAAAGAGTTCACCTTGCTCTACATCAAAAGAAATATCCTGCAGTGCTGTCACTGTATCTTTTTTCTTTCCGTAAGTTTTGATGATATTTTTTACTGATACTGCTGTCATTACTTATAATTTCACTTCTCCAAACATTCCAATTTTCAATAAACCATCATTCTTCACTTTTATCTTTACAGCATACACAAGGTTGGCCCTTTCTTCTTTTGTTTGTATCGTCTTTGGTGTAAATTCTGCTTTGTCGGAGATCCAGTAAATAGTGCCGTTATATTCTTTATAAGCAGAAGTGCTGCTATCGATAAATACTTTTACCGGTTGGTTTAATTTTATCGCTGATAATTGTGTACCCGTGATATAAGCCCTTAAAGTAAGTGTTGACAGATCAGCCACTTTGTACAAAGCTTTGCCAGCGCTCGTAATTTCTCCTTCTTCTGCATATTTAGTGATGACAGTGCCATTCACAGGATTCAGAATAAAAGCTTTTCTCTCCTGGTCTTTTAATTGTGCCACTCTTTTTTGCAATGGTTCCGCTTCACTAAGCACACTGCGGTTTTGAGTGTTTACATTGCTGCGTTGTACATTTATCTGCTGTGTGGTTACACCCATTTGTTTTTTTACCACATCTATCTGTGCATTGATATCATCTAATTGTTTTCCTGTGGCTGCATCTGCTTTCAACAGGTTTTCAATTCTTGTTTTTTCATGCAACAAGTTATTAAGTTGTGATTGCTGCACTTTCAATTGATCTTGTAATAATGCAACCTGTGGTGCAAGGTCTGCTGTTTTTTCTCCCAACGCTTTTATGCTGGCTTCCACCTGCTCTTTTTGCAACGATACATTCACCGCATCAATGGAACCAACAATGCTGTCTTTGCCAATGCTTGCTCCTTCCTGTACTGTGAAGCTGGTGATCTTGCCCGGTAGTTCTGATGAAACAATTACTTCATCGGCTGCTTCAAATGTTCCGGAAGCGTCAAACTTTTCTTTATTGCTGTTGCATGCAGATAAAAGCGCTGCTGATAAAATAGTAAATGCAAATATTTTTTTCATAACCATGTTGATTTATTGTTTTCCTGCTGTTGTTTGATAATTTATTTGTGCCTGTAATAATTGTATGTTATGTGTAATAAGCGATTGTCTTGCCTGGTCCTCTGCATTTACTTCACGGAGGTAATCATTAGCAGTGATAACGCCGTTTTCTAATTGTGCTTTGGCTGCTTCTTTCACACTTAGTCTTAAGTCGATGATGGCTGCATCAGTTGAAACCAATTTCCGGTATTTGTCAACCTCCGCCTGTTGCTGTTTTAATGCGGTGTTGGTATTGAGTAAGAAAGTTTCTTTCTGTACATCGATCAGTTTCTGGTTTACTTCCACCAGTTTTTTATCATTCTTCTTCGTATATAATCCACCGAGGTTCCAGTTAAGCCTTAGGCCTGTTGTATAAAAAAAAGCGAAATCATTATTAAGAAAGTTCAGCCCCGGCCTGCCATAACCGCCCTGTGCAAATAAACTTGCCTTGGGCGTATTTTTAGCAGCGATCAATTTGTTCTGGCTTAATAACAGTTTGTCTTGTGAGGCAAATAATTTTAATTCAGGGCGTTCAACCGTATTATCAATAGTTGTTGTAACAGAAGGCTTCTCCAATATTGTGTTTTCAGGAAGTGATTGATTGATGAATAATCCCAACACATCTATCAAACCTTTTCTGGAAGCAGTTAATTCAATTTCCCTTTGTTCTGCTTTTAATAATTCTGCTTTCAATGTGTTTAGGTTCGATTTGAATGCCACACCATTATTCACCTGTGCCTCCACTCTTTTAATACCGGTGTTCAGGTCTGACCTTACCAGCTCAACCTGTTTCAGTTGTTCATCTAAAAACAATGCACCGAGGAACAATTGGTTTATCCTGTCTTTTACTTTGTACAATTCCACTTCTATCTTTTGTTGCTCCACATCATCGTTTAGTTGCTGAATATTTTTCTGCTGTTTGGTAACACCACCATCATATACCAGTTGATTTACATCAGCAATTATTTTATACTGGTCTTTGCTTAGTGGTTCTATATTGATGCCGGGGATGGGAATTTTTATTTGTGTTACCTCCGATTGATAAGTAGCCTGTCCACTGATACTTGCCTGTGGCAAAAAAGCTTTACTAAGATTATCAATGGTAAGATTGGTTGTTTGCTTTATCAGCTCCCTTTGTTTTATGAGCGGATAGTTTTGCTTTGCCAGCCCGTAAGCCTTATCAAGACTTAATGAAACAGGTGTTTGAGCT
>JAZKGV010000163.1:0-6151 GCA_040385725.1 Bacteroidota bacterium
GGCTGGATAATAAGCCACAACAGCTTTCAGGTGGTGAGCAGCAAAGGGTGGCCGTGGCCAGGGCGCTTATTAATAAACCGGCTATTATCATGGCAGATGAGCCCACAGGCAACTTAGACAGCGCAAGGGCAAAGGAACTGCACCAGTTATTTATTGACCTGCGAAATAAGTTCAATCAAACTTTCTTAATTGTTACCCATAATGATGAACTGGCAAAAATGAGCGACAGGGTATTGCACATGAAAGACGGGAAAATAATTGAGAACTGATCAGCTTTTAAAGTAAGGTGCTATTTTTTCTTTCAGCACTTGCGGCATTTCACAGCGCTTCATTGTTTTGGCATCCATAAAATACAGTGTTACATCCCCCGTATTTAATAATGCGCCTTGTTCATCATATATTTCATGGTGAAAAACAATTTTGTGGTGCAGTGGCAATTCCTTTAAAATTGTTTTTACTGTAATTAAGTCCTCATATTTAGCAGGCCTCAAAAAGCGGCTGTGAATATCCACCACCGGCATTATGATGCCCATGGCTTCAATATCCTTATAAGAATAGTCTAATTTCCTCAACCATTCGGCACGGCCAATTTCATAAAACTGTGCATAATGCCCATGATATACCACACCCATCTGGTCGGTGAGGGCATAGTGGATGCGTATTTGGTTTTCTGCAATAAACATTATGGTTCGGTTATGTCGTTTTCAGTATTGGCACCAATATCATCACCGATTGTTATTGGTTCATCATCCACATTGCCGGCAAAATAATTTGCAAATGGCTTTGCGGCCATTAATAATACCAACGGCAATAATAGTTTTGTACAAACCATCATCCAGTCAGTAGGAGTATCATAACTATCAGGAATAAACCTGCTTCCCGCTTTAGATGCAAAACCATTTACCAGGCCTTTAATTAATGCCGGCAGGTTTTGAAGCAGGTAATAAAAGCCCATAACAATTAGTAAAACATACAACAGGTCAACCGGCCTGCTGATAATTTTAAACGAAGTGCCGATATTTGCCTTCTCATAAATAAAGTCGGCAATGGTTCTCGATTTTACAAACAACTGCCAGCAGATAGCTACATATAATAATGTAACAAGCAATGAAACAATGGTTGGGCTCATCACACCAAAACTATATTCTCCCAACGCAATTGTATACACAAAGCTTATAATGGTGGCAATAAAATACTGAAGGCTTGTAATAGCAATAACTATTGCCATTATTATAATTACCAGTTGAACTACATCTCCTTTTTTCATTGGGATAATTTAAGAGTTATTTACCTGTCATTCCATCCACACTGATTTTGCCAGGGCCAAGCAACAGCAATACTATATAACTGCACAGGTAAACCAAAGCTGCCTGCAGGTTCCCTTCTTTAGTAAATACTTCTGCATGGTGGGCCATAAAGAAAGCTACACACATGGCAATGATCAATGGTATTGCAGCTAATCTTGTAAACAAACCGAGTATTAAAAAAACAGAACAAAAGAACTCTGCAAAAACAAGCAATGCCAATTCTGTTTTAGCGCCAATTCCTAACATACTTTGAAATGCCATCGGGCCCGTAAGCATATCATTAAAATGTGTGAGTTTGTTGTAACCAATTTTTATCATCATAGAACCTACCACGATCCTGAACAACAGCATGGCAAAATTGAATGCACCTGCTGAATAATGTGTTGACATTAGTTTTTTCATAATTGAATTTTTGTGTTGATTTTTTAGAATGCAGGCATGTTTTACTTTACCTTTTCTTTAACAGCCCTGCGAATGTACATTCGTTTCTGTTACCGTTCAATCCGTTAGTTATCCACTTATTCACAAATGCTTTGGAATGATGTTTGACATGATACAGGTAAAGTTACTTTTGCAACGGTTTTATAAGAACGAATCAGCACCAACATGGTAAAACAGATCAGCCTTTCATTTTTGTTCATCACAATATTTTCATCCGCCCTTTTTTCACAGCAAACACATGTGTTTACTGACACAGAAAAAAAGTTTAAGGAGGCGAAACAGCTTTTTATTCAACAACAGTATGCATTGGCCTATCCATTGTTGCAGCAGGTAAAGGAAACATTTCCTGATAACCAGATCAGCAATAACACCTACCTGCATGATGATATCAACTATTACTTTATTGTTTGTCGCTTAAAGTTGCGCCTGCCTGTGGCAGAAGATGAAGCAACGCACTATATAGATTGGGTGAATAATGCCCCAAGGGGACAATTGATGAGTTATCATTTAGCAAAATTTTATTTTGATAAGGATGATTTCAGCAGCGCCATCAGTTATTATGAACAGGCTGCGCTTGATAATTTGAGTAATGAAGAGATCGCCAATGCAAAATTTGAAATGGGCTATTGTTATTTCAACCTTAAAAATTTTGCTAAGGCAAAGCCATTATTTAATGAGATACACCAGTTGCCCGAAAGCAAATATTATATTCCTGCCAATTACTATTATGGTTTTATTGCCTTAAAAGACGGGCAGTACAATGAAGCGCTAAAATGTTTCAGGCTTATTGAAAGCATGGATGAATACAAAGGCGTTGTGCCTTATTACGTAGCCGAGATATATTATTTCCAGAATAAAAAAGACGAAGCATTAAAATATGGAGAAAGTGTTTTAAGCAGGGGAGGATTGTATTATGAAAAGGAAATGAAACAACTGATTGGGCAAATATATTTTGAGCGCAAGAATTTTAAAAAAGCATTGCCGTTGCTTGAGTATTATGTACAGAACAGCGATAAAGTAACAAAAGAAGATCTATATGAATTGAGCTATTGCTATTATGAAGACAACCAGCTGAATAAAGCCATTGACGGTTTTAAGCAATTAAGCGATGAAAGAGATTCGCTTGGGCAAAACTCCATGTATTTATTGGGCGACTGTTATTTAAGAACAAACCAAAAGGCAAATGCAAGAACAGCTTTCCAGTTTTGTGCATACAACAGCAGCAATAAAGCCCAACAGGAAGTGGCCTTGTTCAACTATGCAAAACTTTCTTACGAACTCGGTTACCAGGATGTGGCCTTAACAGAAATGCAGCGCTTCATCAATCAATATCCTTCATCAAAATACAATACAGAAGCAAAAGAGATCCTGGTTGGGCTACTTGCCAATACAAACAACTTTAAAGATGCGTTGGCGTTGTATCAATCATTTAAAAATCCCACGCCGCCCATGCAGAAAGTTTATCCACGGATATTATACGGCAGGGCAGTGGAATATATGAATGATCAGCAACTGGCAAATGCCGATGTATTGTTTAGCGATATTGTTGCTATGCCGGCATCATCTGTTACACCGTATGCAAATTTCTGGAAAGGAGAAATAAGTTACCGGAATGAAAAATTTGATGAAGCCATCAGGCATTTAATGCTGTACCTGCAGAGTAATGCCCCTGCACAAGGTGAAGCAAGCCCTTTTGCAGCAAAGTATGACCTGGGTTACAGCTGGATGAAGAAAGAAAATTACAAACAGGCGCTTGGCTATTTTGAACCCGTTTCAAAGTATAATACCACTGCATTACTTACAGAGCAGGATGCGTATGTAAGAGCAGCAGACTGCTATTTTATGAACAGGGATTTTGCAAAGGCAAATGCGATGTATGACAATGTCATCAACAATGCTTTGTTGCAGAGTGATTACGCTATGTTTCAAAAAGCGATGATCGCTGGCGTAAAAAGTTCTTCATCAAAAATTACAACACTTAATGCGCTTACAAGGCAATATCCAAACAGCAGTTTGGTACCTGATGTAAATATGGAGATTGCCAACACATTCATTGCGGATGAAAAGTTTAATGATGCATTGCCTTACCTGAACAAAATAATAAATGGCACTAATACGGGTGGATTAAAACCATCAGCCTATTTAAAATCCGGATTGAGTTATTACAACCTGAATAAAAATAATGAGGCACTGGTAAGTTATCAGCAGTTGATAGAAAAATACCCTCAGTCACCAGAAGCAGATGAAGCGCTTGAAAACATCAGGAACATTTATGTAGAGGAAGGCAGGCCAAATGAATATGTGGAGTTGATGAGAAGGAATGGAAAGAATATTTCAGTGTCTGAAGCTGATTCACTTACCTATACGGCAGCAGAATTGAAGTATGAAAGCAATGATTGCACTGGTGCCATCAAAGGGTTTAATAATTATCTCTCACAATATCCCAATGGTGCTTTTGCATTGGAAGCAAATTTCTTCCGTAGCGAATGTTATAACAAAAGCAAGGACTGGGCAAATGCTTTAAAAGGCTATGATTATGTAAACAATGCAGGACTTAATAAATATTTTGAAAGGGCCACACTTACAGCAGCAAGGATAAATTATTTTGAACTGAAGGATTATAATGGGGCAAAGAAATATTTCAGCTCCCTGATGACCGGTGCTGTAAACCAGGATAATCAATTAGAAGCGTTAAGGGGATTGATACGCTGCTACTACCAGTTAAAAGATTATGCACAAGCTAATGAAGCAGCTAAACAATTGCTGGCACGTAAAGGCATCAGTACAGATGATAAGTCAATTGCGTTTTTGGTATTGGGCAAATCACAGCAGGTGAGTAATGATTTTACTGGTGCCATTGCTTCTTTCAAATCCTGTGCTGCTATCAATAAATCTGCCTGGGGTGCAGAAGCCCGTTATGAAATTGCCAATAGCCAGTTTGCACTTCGCAGTTTAACAGCAGCAGAAAAAGCAGCACAGGCGGTGATAAGGGAAACAGGTAGCTATGATCACTGGGTTACCAAAGCATACATTTTATTGGGAGATATTTTTATGGAGCAAAAGGATTATTTTAATGCAAAAGCTACTTATGAAAGCGTAGCACTGAATTCTGCCATCCCGGAATTAAAAATTGAAGCACAACAAAAATTAGAAAGGGCGAAAGAAGCAGAAAAAGCAACATCAAAACTTGGTGAATAAAACAACTATGAAAAAAGCACTCATTATAAAACCGGTTCTTTTCATTGCAGCAGTTTGTTGCTTTCCGGTTTCATCTTTTGCACAAAAGGATACTATAAAAAGGCAAACCATTGATATTACATCGAGCTATAAGCCTGTGTTGCGGAATGCGGTTAAGATAAATTTTTCGGCAACGCATTTATCTGCGGATACCAGCAAAAATGTGGGGCCTTACAATGTGCCGCCACAAAATTTATTTTATACCTATCAGCCTGCATCGCTAAGGCCACTGGCTTTATCACAGGATAGCATTCTTGATCTTGGCATCAGGAATTTTGTAAAAGTTGGCTTTGGAAATTATACCACACCCTATTTAAGTGCAGGGTTTAGTTTCGGGGATGGTAAAAAAAGTTTGGTGAATGTGTATGCAGATTATATTTCTTCAAAAGGCTCTATCAAAAACCAGGACTATAGTGAACTAAACATAAAAGCTGCCGGCAGTTATTTTACGCCTAGGAATGAATTTTATGGAAGGGCCTCGGTGAGAGTACAGGACAATTATTTATACGGATACGATCATGCAGTGCATGATTACAATAAAGCTGACCTGTTGCAGCGCTATCAAACATTGAGTTTAAGTGGCGGTTTTAGAAATAGGGAAGTAAATGGAACCGGTATCAATTATGATCCACATGTTGATATCAACCTTTTCAGTAATCAAAATAAAGCATCAGAATCCTCATTGGTTTTAACAGTGCCGGTGTCAAAAACTTTTGCAGATGCGTTTACAATTAAAGCAGCGGTAAAAGCAGATATCACAAGTTACTCTTCAAAGAACCTGCAGCCAAACGTAAAGTTCAGCAACAATATTTACAGTATTGCACCGGAACTGGTGTATGCAAAACCGCTGTTCAATATTCATGCAGGCGTAACTCCTACCTGGGATAATGGCAAACTGAGTGTGTTACCTAACATTTATGGCGAAGCCAAACTGAAAGAAAAAATATTTTTGGTACAGGCTGGCTTTACAGGCAGGATTATCAAAAATAATTACCAGTACTTAACGTCCATCAATCCTTATTTGCAAACATTATCATTTCAGCAAAACACTAAGGAAACAGAAATTTATGGAGGTATAAAAGCAACGATCGGCAGCCATTTTAATTTTAGTGCCAAAGCATCATGGCTTACTTATAATAACCTACCTTTCTTTATAAACGATACTG
>JAZKGV010000163.1:6161-13436 GCA_040385725.1 Bacteroidota bacterium
TAAAGAAGTAAATACGGCAGAAGATGAATTCTCACCTTATTTACATGCTGATGGAAAAACATTTTATATCAGCAACGACAGGCGTGTGTATGATTTCAGGATACATGGTGATATGAGCTTTGTTAAGCAGGACAAATTCACCATCACGGGCGGACTTACCTTTAATGGGTATAATGGAATGCAGGATAATGACAGGGCATGGGGCACCATACCACTTGAGATCAATGCGTCACTTCGCTGGTGGGCATTTAAACAGGTATTGCTGAAAGGCGATCTGCATACTTTCAGCGGTGGCGCTTTCTTACTTAAAAATGGCGATGACCTGAAATTGAATGGCGCCACTGATTTGAGTGCCGGTCTTGAATTTGCCATCAACAAACGCTTTAGCGCATGGCTCGACATTAATAACATTTTCAATAGCAAATACCAGCGCTGGAATAATTATCCTGTTTACGGGCTCAATATATTAGCTGGTGCTATTATGCGGTTTTAATAAAAATTTTTCCCACTAAGGCACGAAGAAAACAAAGCCTTAGTGTTCTTTGCTTCTTTGTGGGAAATTCTTCTCACAAATTTTAATTGCTTTGTTTTGCACGGAATACTTTTTCTTTGCAAAAAATTTACCTTACCAGCAATTTAATAATGGCAGTCCAAAATCAGAGTGATTCTATGTTCGACATGATTGCTTCTTCTTTTTTTCAAAAAAAATCATGCAGGCTTCCGGGTATTGGCAACCTTGAACTGGTAACCACACCTGCTGAGTATGATTTTGGCAGTAAACAAATAAGGGCGCCACGGCAAAGTATTTTGTTTATCAGTACCCCGTCCTCTTCAGATTATTTTAATGAGTTTTCCGCCATCAGCCAGTTGATGAAAGACGCATTGGAAAAAAATGGAAGTATTGAGATAACAGGCCTTGGTTCTTTTACCAAAGACAGCGGCGGCGCTATCCAGTTTTCTGCTTACCCGGCCAATGAGGATTTTTTTCAGCCAGTAACTGCTGAAAAAGTAATTCATAAAGATGCTGAACATTCCATATTGGTAGGCGATAAAGAAACCACCAATACTGAAATGAATGAATACTACAGTGAGGAACCAGGAGAAAAAAAATACAAATGGTGGGTATGGGCAATTGTGTTAGGCGCTGTTGGTATTGTAGCTATTGCTTTTTATTTGTTCCAACATGGCCTTAATGCCTTTGGTAGTAAAACTGTTTTTTAATTCTATCCAACCTAATTTAATCTTATCTCAAACAACTTCGGCCAGTTTTTTCCGGTGATGTAGATTTTTTTACTGGTGCTGTCATATGCAATCCCGTTAAGAACATTATCCGCTGCTTCCGGGTAAGCGTTATAAAAAGACCGAAGGGTTTCTTCTGTTGAAATTTTACCAACCACGTGCCCGTTTGAAGGATCAATTTTTACAATGTTTTTTGTACCCCAGATATTTGCGTAAATATATCCATCAATGTATTCCAGTTCATTCACATTGACCACCGGGCCGTTGTTATCAACAACTGGTACAATACGGTTTATTCTGAATGTTTCAGGATTTACAAAATATAAATTGCCGGCAGCCTGCCCGTCGCTGATGATAAGTTCAGTACCATTGTTCGTCATGCCCCAGCCTTCGCCCTGCCAGGGAAATGTGTTTAGCAATTTTGAAGGGTCTTTTAAATCATATACAAACACAACATGGTTTTGATAAGTAAGCTGGTATAGCTTGTCTTTAAAAGCATTAATACCCTCACCAAAGATGGTACTGTCTTTTACAGGATATTTTTTTTCAATCCTGCCGGTTTTAATATCGCTTATTTGTATAAATGATTTTCCTTCCAACCCCGTGCCTTCATATAATTTGCCATCATGTATCTGCAGGCCTTCAGTAAAGGCGTCTGTGTCGTGAGGATATTCTGCAATTAAAAGAGCCGGTATTATTGCTGGCGTTGCCACACCATTGTTTGTTGTGGATGGCGTTACAGTTCCGTCACCATTTCCATTTGTATCCGGATTGGTACAGGAGAAAAATAAAATGGTAATGGCTGGTAGTAAGTATTGCTTCATCAAAAAATTATTTGCTGGCAAAAGTAATGAACGGAAGTTGTTAACCATTTAAGGCGGTTATAAAAGATTGCAAATAATTTGGAAGCATGTTCTTTTTTTGACTAATTTCATTATCTCAGAAACAGGCACCCTGCTTCCATTTGTAGCGGAGGTTTTCATCCCTGTCTTTTTCCAATCCTCTTAAAAAGTACCATGAATTTCTACGGGCTTGCCAGCCTGAACCAATCCTTTTCCTCCTGAAAAACAGGCTGATACTGTCCATATTTTGCATATTTCCGGTCTATTTTCCACTATCTGGAACAGAAAAATCGCTCCAATCTCCTGAAAGCCTTGCTGGCACTGCATTCTGCATACTGGCACTAATACTGAATTATAATAGGTACAAATCACAGTACCTAATTCAGATTTTATGAAAACAATTACAGGCATATCACTTCTCATCTTACTCAGCACCGCTCTGCAGGCGCAGCGCCCCTGCGTTTCTGAAGAATATAAAAGCCGCCTGATAAAAGCTAACCCATCTGTAGAACAGTCGATCAATCTTGCTGAACTTCAAATTCAAACTACTTTAAATAATCAAAAACGTTTTTTACGCAGGGATACATTTGCCAACGAACTTATTAATATACCGGTGGTAGTGCATGTTATTTATAATACTGCCGATCAAAACATCAGCGATGCACAAATTCAATCGCAGCTAGCGGTACTCAACAACGATTTTTCAAACCAGAATGCAGATAAAGCAAACAGGCCGGAAGTATTTGATAACCTGGCTGCTGATACAAGGATACATTTTTGCCTGGCACAGGTAGCTCCTGATGGAAAAGCAACAAACGGTATTGTACGCAGGCAAACCAATACAGCTTTATTTACTGCTGATGATGCCATGAAAAGTAATGTAAGGGGAGGAGATAACCCCTGGGACAGTAAGAAATACCTGAACATCTGGATCTGTAATTTGGGTGGCAGAACACTTGGGTATGCAACATTGCCGGGAAGCCCTGCAGATTTAGATGGTATCGTTATCAACTTTGATGTTTTCGGTACAACAGGTAATGTACGTTCACCTTTTAATAAAGGCAGAACAGCCACACATGAAGCAGGCCACTGGCTGGGTTTAAAACATTTGTGGGGTGATGTTGAATGTGGTGATGATGGTGTGGATGATACACCAAGACAAAAATCTTACAATTTTGGTTGCCCTTCTTTTCCACGTGTTACTGATTGTTCTCCTAACGCTGATGGCGATATGTTTATGAACTATATGGATTTTAGCGATGATGCCTGTATGAATATGTTTACCATGGAACAAAAGAAAAGGATGAGGGCTTTGTTTGCTACCGGTAACATCCGCAATAGTTTTCTTACTTCATTTGCATGCGACAGTACGCTGGTGCAAGGCGGCCCTGTGGCTGTTGATACAGTACGGGTGGTGCCGGTTGCTAAGAAAGATGTGTTTAAAATTTATCCTAACCCTGTACACTCAGTTGCAACTGTTGAATACAAGCCTGCCAATGATATGTTGGTTAGATCATTCAGCATTTATAACATGACGGGTATTAAAGTTTTTACAGGCCAGTTGACAAAGGAAAAAACCACTATCAATCTTTCTTCTCTTATACCAGGTGTTTATGTATTGAGAATTGGAGAAGGGAAAGATGCTTTTGTAACAAAAATATTCAGGAAGTAATTAGGCCTTCTTAGTGAACCTTTTTTACTTAGTGCCTTAGTGGGTTATCACTTCTTTAACCACAAAGACACAAGACCGCTAAGAAGCACAAAGGATAAATTTCTACCGCTTATTTGAATAGTATAAAGGGTTATAGTTTACTCATCAAAGTTGCAACCTCTTCTGCCACCACCGGTGCCAACGCAACACCCATTCCACTCATTCGTACACAGCAAAAAACATTTTTATCAATTGCTTTTACAATGGGCATTTTTTCAGTGCCCATTGCCATGATGCCGCTCCATCTGTCGGTAATAGTGAATGATGTGTTGGGTAACAAATGTCTTTTTATAAAAGCTTCCAGTTCATTTTGAATAACAGCAGTAGTGTTCATCGTTGTTGTTTCTTCTTCAGCAAATGCCTTATTTCTGCCGCCACCTAATAGCAACCTGTTGCCAAGATTACGGAAATAATAATAGCCTCTTTCAAAATGAAAAGTGCCTTTTATTGTTAAGCCTTCAATTTCATCGGTAACTAAAACCTGTCCACGGTTAGGTATAATATCTGCATCCGGCAATAACTCTTTTGTAAAAGCATTTGTGCAAAGCAGCAATTGCGTTGCTGATAAATTAAAGTGCTGGTTTGTTTCAATAAGTACTGCGTTATCTTTTTGTCGAAAGTTTTTTACCTCGATATTGGTAAGTACCTGCACACCCATGCTTTGAACTTTTCGTAGCAATGCCTGCACTAATTTTCCTGAGTGAAGCCCACCTTCCAGTTTGTTTTCTGTTAAATGATCAAAACCTTTAAATCTTAAAGCTGAAATTTTATCATCCGCAATGCTGAATGTTATTGCTTCGCCAGTTACAGGCTGTAATTTTTTATTCAGCCATTCTAATTTTTCTTTTACTATTTTCCAATCTGCTGAATCATCTGTAAAACATTCATATCCACGGCAGGCATCATAACCAGTTTCTTCATCAGTAAAATATTTTCTTATTTGCTGCAGGCCTTTAAAGCGAAGATCGACGAGTTGAAAAGTTTTTTCTTCACCTGTTGTTGCTATATCATTCAGCAATTCAGAAGGGCTGCCAAAACAGCTAAAGCCTGCATTACGGGTACTGGCGCCTGTGGGAATTATACCTCTTTCAAGAATAGTGATCTTTTGTTTTGGATTTTTTTCAAGCAATTTTAAGGCGCTCCACAAACCAACAAAACCACTACCCACAATAATTACATCCTGTGGAGCGAAAAAAGTTTCTTTTTCCCAAACTGATAGCTGAAGCATATGGCAATTGTTAAAAGTGGGTAAAGGTAAAAACAAAAACAGGGTTATAAACCTGCAGGCATTATTTTTGTCTCATTAAAGAAAATCAAAAATACACTATGAAGAAAATTTTCCTTCTCTCCCTATCATTTGCCATTGTTGTTATTAGTGCAAATGCACAAGGCTTTGGCGATCTTATTAAAAAGAATACAAAGAAAGATTCCACTGGTAAAAGTGGTATTGGTAAGGTATTGGATAAAATTCCCGGCAGCGGTACCAGCAGCGGAAGCGGCTTAAGCAATGATGACATTGTAAGTGGTTTGAAAGAAGCTTTACGTGTGGGTACAGACAGCAGTTCAAAAAAACTAAGCAAGCTGGATGGCTTTTTTGGTGATGCTGCTATAAAAATTTTAATGCCGGATGAAGCTAAGAAAGTAGAAAGTTCATTACGCAGTATGGGCATGGGCGGTATGGTTGATAAAGCCATTCTCTCCATGAACAGGGCGGCAGAAGATGCTGCCAGTGGCGTGGGGAATATTTTCTGGAACTCGATAAAGGGCATGAGTGTAAGTGACGGTATCGGCATTTTACGTGGCGGTGATTTTGCTGCGACAGATTACTTAAAAAAGACAACCACATCTGAACTCACAGAAAAATTCAGGCCGGTGATTGAAGCATCATTGACTAAAGTGGATGCCACCAAATACTGGAAAGAAGTTTTTTCTAAGTACAATATGTTTGCAACTAAAAAAGTGGAAACAGACCTTACAGCTTATGTAACGGAAAAAGCTTTGAGCGGTTTGTTTTATAATATTAGTTTGGAAGAACAGAAGATACGTAAAGATCCTGCGGCACAGGTAACAGACCTGTTAAAGAAAGTTTTTGGAAAATAATTCCTGATCGTATTACTGCAGGAAAAGGGAAGCATCACAAAAGTGGTGCTTTTTATTTTAACGGTTAAAACATGACAACTGTTCCCACCTATTTTTGTGGCTTAAATTTCACTGTATGAAGAAATATTTATTATCCCTTGCTGCATCTGTTCTATTGTCTGTTGCTGCTTTTGCCGACGAAGGCATGTGGCTTCCGCAGCTGCTGGAAGCACTGAATGCAAAAGAGATGAAAAAGATGGGGATGAAAATTGATGCGTCTGATATTTACAGCATCAGCAAAGGGAGTTTAAAAGATGCGATGGTGAGTTTTGGTGGTTTTTGTACGGCAGAAGTTATTTCAGATCAAGGTTTGTTGCTTACCAATCATCATTGCGGTATTGATGCTATTCAAAATCACAGTACAATTCAAAACAATTATTTGAAAGATGGTTTTTGGGCTGGCTCCAATAAAGATGAACTTAGTAATCCCGGTCTTACTGCCACATTTATCATACGTATTGATGATGTAACCAATACAATGCTCAATGGTGTAAATAACAGTATGAGTGAGAAAGAAAGGCAAAGTATGATCGATAAAAACTTTGCAGCATTTAAAGGCACAGTAAAAAAAGAAAGCTGGCAGAATGTGCTGGTGAAATCTTTTTTTGAAGGCAATAAATATTTTCTGTTTGTTACTGAAACTTTTAAAGATATACGCCTTGTAGGGGCACCGCCATCGTCCATAGGAAATTTTGGAAGAGATACAGATAACTGGATGTGGCCAAGGCACACAGGAGATTTCAGCATGTTCCGCATTTATGCAGGAAAAGATAACCGCCCTGCAGATTATTCGCCGGATAATGTCCCCTACATTCCAAAGCGTTCCTTAAAAATTTCTCTTGATGGCGTTAAAGAAAATGATTTCACCATGGTATTTGGTTTTCCAGGCACCACAAAAGAATACCTGCATTCCGCTGCAGTAGAACAAACCCTTAAGTTGAACGATCCTGTAAAAATTGCCATAAGGGAAAAAGCTTTGAAAGTGATGGATGAGTTTATGCGTACAGATGAGCAAATAAAAATTCAGTACACGGACAAATATTCTAAGGTTGAAAATGCTTATAAAAAGTGGAAAGGCGAAGTACTGGGGCTTACTTATTCAAAAGCTGTTGATAAAAAGAAAAAAGAAGAAGCCGA
Organism: Bacteroidota bacterium; assembly: GCA_040385725.1. Taxonomy (GTDB): domain Bacteria; phylum Bacteroidota; class Bacteroidia; order Chitinophagales; family Chitinophagaceae; genus Ferruginibacter. The sequence continues at coordinate 13,230 of JAZKGV010000163.1, forward strand.
GTTTGAAAAAATTCTTGCTGGCAATGTCGCACTCAAAGAAAAGTATGCAGGCCTGTTGACAAAACTTGGTGATAGATATGTTGCTATTGAACCTTATGGTTATGCCCGTGATTATTATACAGAGATCATTCCCAAAATAGAATTGTTTACTATCGCAGCACATGCTAAAGCTGTATTGGCTGCAGCACAAAAAGATACGGCAACTTT
>JAZKGV010000164.1:0-11972 GCA_040385725.1 Bacteroidota bacterium
TGCTCTTTTTCCTGAATGTGTACAACGCCGTTTGGATTTACAACTGTTTTTTCAAGTTTTAAATCGTAATAGGAGTTTATAACAGAATCAATATTTTCAATTTCGGCAGATTTAATGATTGCAGGTTTACCCAGCCAGTAAACAAAATTGAGGATACCGTTTATTTTTTTCAGGTCCCATTTGTTTGCTTCGTCAATTTTTACAAACACGTACGATTTAAAAACAGGCTCAAGTATAACCTTTCTACGGTCGCTCCACTGCTTTATCACTTTATTGAGGGGGCAGTAATTTTCAATACCCTTCTCTGAAAGTAATGATGCTACCTTTTTCTCCCACCGTGGCTTGGTGTACACTGCATACCAGTATGATTTATTACCATCCATACAAAGCTTCGCTGTCTCTCAGCCACATTAAAAATGCAACGAGAGATACTTAAACTAACAGAATTATTTTTTACCAAAGGCTGTATTAGATACAGCCATCCGGTGTTTTATAAAAAGTGGTTTAATAATGCCAGGGTTAATCTCTTACCATACGCTTAAACCTGCGCCAGAGCCTTTTTAAACGCACAAGATATTTATTGCTTTCGTCAATAGCATATCCATATCCATAGCCGTACCCGTAGCCATACCCGTAACCATAGCCATAGCCATAGCCTGTATTGAAATTTCCCAGTGATATACCTCTTTTCTTTAAACCGTTAAATACCAGGCACATATTTTTAAACTTCTTCTTCATGTACAGCTCATTTATCATACGAATGAAAACCTTGGGGGTTTTGTCGTGCCGTACCACGTAAAGTGTTACATCTGCAAATTCGTTTAACAGCTGAGCATCTGTAACCGGACCAATAGGTGCTGTATCAATAATTACATAATCAAATGTTTGCTTTATTTTTTCAATCATGTCAACAAATTCCTTCTTGCCAATCATTTCAGTTGGATTTGGCGGTATAGTACCGGCAGAAATGAGAAAGAGGTTGGGTACCGTGGTATCTTTCACCATTTCTTCAAAAGTTGCCTTTCCTGCCACATAATTTGAAATACCAGGCTCCCTTTGTACGTTCATCAGTTTACTTAGCTTGGGCTTTCGTAAATCCATTTCAAGCAGCGCTACTTTTTTGCCCGTAAGGCAAAAACTTATGGCAAGGTTAATGGCAATAAAACTTTTTCCTTCCCGGGAAACACTGGATGTAACTAAAAGGGTTTTTGAAACATCATTAAGCCCCATATACGAAAGATTTGTACGCAAAGCCCTGAATTGTTCTGCAATTACAGTACGTTTACCTTCGCCAATTACTATTGCTGACTGTGTGTTAGACTGTACAATTTCGCCAACAAATGGGATACTTGTTTTTTCCTCAATATCGCTCCTGAATAATATTTTACTTTTAAACTGCTCTTTAAACAGTACCAGAAATACTGAAGACAAAATGCCAATAATGAATCCAGTGAGGTAATAGTCTTTTGCAACAGGCCGTACCGGGCCATAAGAATTAGGGTCTTCCAAAACCCTTAGATCAGCAGATGTTGAAGCAGAAGAAATAGCCGTTTCTTCTCTTTTCTGGAGAAGGAATGAATAAATATTATTCTTTATTGCTTGTTGCCGGCTTATGGCAAGCAAGCCTCTTTCTCTTTGAGGAACCATTTGAAGCTCCCGGTTATATGAATTCATCTGTCCGTCTATATCCTTTTTTGCGGTCAAAAGGCTACTCCTTATATTAGAAAGATTTTCAAGAATATCAGTTTTAAGGCGTTCAATTTTTTCGTTGGCTAAAATAGCAACTTCACTCTTTTCTCCAGATATAGCATTTATTTTATCCTGTTCAAATTCGGACTGGTATAATTGAGAGAGCAGCTCGCTTAGTATTTTATCGCTGATAAGTGTGAGAGAAGGTACGGTTCCTTGTTTTTTCCTTTTGCTTAGTACATAATTTCTCACCTCAGACAGCATTTCCAGTTGCAGGTTCATATCGCTCTGCTTTATATCAAGGTCCTGTATTTTTCTAAAGTAAGATTCTCCCTGAGATGTTAGATTATACAACGACTCCCGGCTTTTATAATCCTGTATATTCCGCTCCACGCTGTCAAGTTGATTTAGTACATAATTCAGCCTGTCATCAATAAAATTTAAAGTACGTTTAGCTATTTGGTTCTTATCATCAATGCCTTCTGCATTATACACCTGGAAAAGCTTACCAAGCACATCTCTTGCTTTATAAGGTTCAGGGCTTTCTAATTTTACATCAAGCACTGTTGAAACATTCGATAAAGGACTGGCCCTTAAGGAACCGATAATTTCTGATGCAGCAGCATCCAGCGGCCTTATCTTAACAAAATAATTTTTACCCTGGAGGTAATGGCTGTATTGCTCATTTATTACAAACCTGAAAAGAGCTCCGTTTAATTCAATAGTAGAGTTAAAAGATATTGTTTGTTTGTTTATAAAGATGGTACGCTTTTGCCAGTTTATTTTAAAATAATAATTAGCAAAAGAAGTAATGCTGTCTTTATCAAGGGCAATAAATTTTAGAGGAGAATTGAGGCCGTAAAGTTCTTCAATTTTAACCTTTCCCTCATTGTAAACAGTTGCGTACAGGTCAAGCGAATCCACCACCTGTTTCATAATACCAGATGAACGCAATACAAGTATTTCATTGTCCACAATTTTCTTTTCGCTGAAAATGTTTAATGCATCAAGCACCTTTGAATCGCCCCCTCCCTTATTGGGGTCTTTCAGCAGTACTTTAGCCGTGGCAACGTAAATAGGAACCTGTGAACGGAAATAAATATAGGCTACACTAAGTGAGATAGGAACGGTAAGTGCAAACAAAGGCCAAAAGGGCAGGTATTTCTGCAATATCTGAACAAATATGTTAATCTCTGTTTTCTCTTTATAAAATTCCTGCTCATTCATACGTGTCCTCTCTAATTCCTGAAAAATGTTTGATAGATTATGATTGTAATTGTAAGCAATTGCAATACAATTGAAGAAACCTGCTGGTACTGCAATTTTCTCTGATCCCTTTTCAACGCTTTCTCATCAGGCTTTACTACTACAACATCATTTGGATTCAAATAAAAATAATCAGAATTAAATACCGAGTTATCCTCAAGATTTATCTGCTTAACTTGTTTTTTAGTATCGCTGCTATCCCGTATTATTACAACATTAGACAAATCACTCATGGGAGCTACACTACCGCTACTTGCCAAAACGTCAATAATAGACATCTTTTCTGCTGGCATTGGCAAAATTTGCGGATTACCAACAGTACCCAAAATAGTTATATGATGGTTTTTAAAAGTTACATTTACTATTGGGTCTTTGAGGTATTGTTTTAAGTCTTCTTCAAGCTTTCTTTTTAATTGCCTTCTGGTTAGCCCCAAAACGTTTATTTTTCCAATATGATGAACATGTATTTCACCATCATTATCAACTTCATACCCTGGTAAGGAAGCTGACGAACTATACAATATATCTTCATCCTTATTAAGACTTGAAACAATAAGATTAAGGATATCGCCCTTTTGTATTTTTAATTCGTCTGGAACTATGTTAGCTGAAGCTATAATAGTATCGTTATTAATATTTTTAAAATACGAGCTCGTTTTTGAGGTAATGCAGGACGAAAAGCTGCCGGTAAGAATTAATAAAAAAAAAGCTACACGCCATTTAAAAAAAAAGGTAGTAAGGTTTTTTTTGAAAGAATTTATCATTTGCAAATAATAATCACACCAGACGAGATAAACAATTGGATACCTGGCAATTTTGAAACAATATGTAACACGAGTAATTTATACCATGGTGTAAATGATCAATTTACCCTGTACTTAAGAGGCGTTTGTCATACACCAGAATCAGGATTTTGCTTTTTCCTATTTGCATCCTTATACTTTTTTATACCATATCCAACACCTGCCGCTATTAAAACCCCTACTCCACCATCTATTGGTGCATCAGGATCACCGGCCGGATCACCAAGCTGAGCATTGCAAATTTGAGGTAAAAGGGCAAAAAGAGCGAAAACCAAACCCGGTATAATCAGCGTTTTCCAGTAACTTTTCATTAGTAAGTAATTTTTAAAGTAGTTATAAAACCAACTGCTCAAAATTAGGGATAGTTTTGCGAATTTTAACTATTAAATCCTCAAAAATGAGCTGCCCGGTAAAAGATATTTATTAAATGACCTGCAATTCTAAAATAACCTGCATGTATTTATATTTTTTTTAAAAACAATTGTTTATAAAACAAGTGAAACACATGCTAAATACGGATTTATGGGAATAAGAGATTTTGGAAGCATGGCTTTTTAAGCCCGTTTACTTACTTTGCAGCAGGCAATTAAAAGGCCGATTACTTACGCTAATACTTCAATTTAAAAAATGGGCGAATTTTCAATGCAGGACGCTATTCAGCAGTTTTTAAAAAAGAGCCGACTTAAAAGTGGTATCCAAGCCATGCAGATAGAGGAAGTATGGGAAAAGATAATGGGTAAAACCATTTCAAAATACACTGATAAAATACAGATCATCAATCATACTCTTTTTATCTCCACACAGGTAGCCCCACTTAAAAATGAACTCCTTTATCAAAAAGATAAAATTATCGAAAGGGTAAATGAAGCCCTTGGTGAAAAAGTAGTGACTGAAGTAGTGATTAAATAACTTTTAAGAACATACAGCTAAAATCTCGATCGGCTGCCTGGAGTTCAAAAGACAAATCCTGTTCCTGTACCTGTTTTACTAACTATCAACGACCCAAAGTAGCCATTGAACCTATAAAAATAAATATTATAAGAATTATGAGAATATAAATTGATGATAAAACAGTACCTATAATTGCACAAATACGGCCTGCATTAGATGTGCTGTAACTTGATGCACTGTACAATTCCGGAGCCGATTGAAAAAGTTTCCGGTCTTTATTGGATAATACAAGCGCAATAATGCCGCATATAATACCAAGGCCATAACACACGGTTGCTACAATAGAAATAATGCCCAATACAAGTGAAGCTGTTGCATTAGGCAGAGCTTGCTGACCTCCATGGTTAGGTCTTAATAAATCCTGCTGTTCCATTAAGTTAGGTTAAATTAAGGTGAATAATTTTGTAAATATAATTAGTTAACGCATACATAACTATGGATAATAATTTTATTACCGTTTTTGAATTTAAAGAATACATGGAGTAACCCATAAAGAACAAAAAGCAGTAATGGAATAGTGACCGGGTGATAATTAATGCTCAGTTCAAAATGTCCCTGTAATAATGCTACAAAGCTTCTTTGCATACCACAGCCCGGACAATCAAAACCCATCAGTTTTTTTACCGGGCAAGTCAGTTCATTTGCCTGTAACCAATTGGCAATATCATTAAAAAATAAAACCATTTCTTTTTAATAAGCCCTTGCAAAAAGCACCCTTTGGGCACTTGCTTTGCCCGACAAAATGCATTGGCCACTTTCCTGCTGGTTGTCCAAAGGAATACAACGGATAGTTGCCTTTGTCAGTTCTTTTATCTTTTCTTCCGTTTCGTTGCTGCCATCCCAATGAGCTGCAATAAAGCCGGTTTTTTCATCCAGCAGTTTTACAAATTCATCCCAGTTATCGGCTTTTGTAATGTGTTCATCCCTGAACGCTTTTGCCTTATTGAAAATGCTAACCTGGATATCATCAAGCAAAGTAATAACAGCCTGCGCCAGCCCATCAATACTATAGCTCATTTTTTCTTTAGTATCACGTCTTGCCACTTCCACCACATTGTTTGCCAGGTCCCTTGCACCAATGGCAATGCGTACAGGTACTCCTTTCATTTCATATTCGGCAAATTTCCAGCCTGGCCTGCTATTGTCGTTATCATCGTATTTAACTGATATGCCGGCAGCTTTCAATTCTTTTACCAAAACTGTTACTTTCTCATCAATCATTTGCTTCTGCTCGTCACCCTTGAATATGGGCACGATCACCACTTGTATCGGCGCTAATTTTGGGGGAAGTATTAACCCATCATCATCGCTATGTGCCATTACCAAACCTCCGATAAGCCTGGTACTTACGCCCCAGCTTGTAGCCCACACATAGTCAAGTTTATTTTCTTTATCAGCAAACTTTACATCAAATGCTTTGGCAAAATTTTGTCCTAAAAAGTGAGAGGTTCCTGCCTGCAGTGCTTTGCCATCCTGCATCAGCGCTTCAATACAATAAGTATCCAATGCCCCTGCAAAACGTTCGTTCTCTGTTTTCACCCCTTTTACCACAGGTACTGCCATAAATTGTTCTGCAAAATCGGCATACACATTCAGCATCTGTACTGTTTCTTTCTCAGCCTCATCTTTGGTGGCGTGTGCTGTATGCCCTTCCTGCCACAAAAATTCGGTAGTACGTAAAAACAAACGGGTCCTCATTTCCCAGCGCACCACGTTTGCCCATTGGTTTATCAGGATGGGCAGATCCCTGTATGATTGTATCCAGCCTTTATAGGTGCTCCAGATAATGGCTTCGCTGGTTGGCCTTACCACCAACTCTTCTTCCAGCTTAGCTTCAGGGTCAACGATCAGTTTACCTTTATTATCAGGATCTGTTTTTAAACGGTAGTGCGTAACAATAGCACATTCCTTTGCAAAACCTTCTGCATTCTTTTCTTCTGCTTCGAACAAACTTTTGGGAACAAACAATGGAAAGTAGGCATTCTGGTGCCCTGTTTCCTTGAACATTTTGTCTAATTGCGCCTGCATATTTTCCCACAATGCATAACCATAAGGCTTTATAACCATACAGCCTCTTACCGCACTATAATCTGCCAGGCCTGCTTTTATAACAAGGTCGTTGTACCATTGAGAATAATCCTGCTGCCTGCTTGTAATTTCTTTGCTCATTAATTGGTTGGTCTTTTTAAAAGGGCTCAAAAGTATTTTAATTGTTTCACTTATAAAATTTTGAGTACCTATTTGTTTTAGCACATATTTAACGCAGGTATAGTAAGCCTATGCAGCACAGTGGCAAACAATTTGGACTTATAAATATGTAAACGCAGCGCTACAAAATCAGTAATTTTATATTTAGAAACAACATTAAACCATTTGCCATGAACAGTAAACTTTTACTTATTTCCATTTCAATAATCACACTGGCCAGTTGCTCCACCGCCTACAAAACCGGCCAAACACCTGATGATGTTTATTACTCACCTGCCCGCTACTATGGCGAAGAGGATAACAAAAGAGAAGAAAAAAGAGACGAAGTGCAAAACAGGGATTATAACGAAGAAAGACAGATACGGATGAGTACTTATGACCGCCGCTGGAGGGATCTTGACAATGACATTTACTACAACCCTTACAGCTATGGTTATAACTATGGTTATTACTACAATCCATTTTATCATCCTTACCCGGTGTATAATACCTGCGCCTGTGCATGTGTGACCCCTAATCCTAAAACCAATACCCCAAGAATGACAAACTTGGGTGGCTATGGCAACGGATATAACTATACAAATACAGCCAGTACCGTTACTTCAAAGTATGGCACTGTAAGGAGTACCCCAACACGAAGCTACAATACCAGTAGCAGCAGTAGTACTAGTAGTGGCAGCAAACTCGGTAATACACTTAAGAAGGTATTTAATAATAGCAACAGCAGCAGTAACACTACTGAAAGCAGTAACAGTACTTCAAACAGCAGGACTTATTCACCTTCATCCTCATCATCATCTTCTTCAAGCAGCAGTTCCAGCAGTAGTTCATCATCTGGAAGCAGCACATCAAGGCCTGCAAGAAGTGGAAAAAATTAGTAGTTATTCTTTACAATGAGTTTCGATGAAGGTGTAAAACTTCATACAGGTTTTTTATGGCCATCACAACATTCACACAAAATTGTTCCAATGAAAAAATATTTACTCTCACTCATACTTTTTACCAGCATACAATTATCCGCACAAATACCGGAAGATGCTATTAAGTACTCCTTTTTTCCACAAGCCGGCTCTGCAAGAAGCCTTGCCATTGGTGGTGCCATGGGTTCACTTGGTGGTGATTTCTCTTCCACATTTGTAAATCCTGCTGGTATTGGCAACTACAGAACAGGTGAATTTTCATTTTCACCACAGTTCCTTTTAAATAACAACAAAGCCGATTTCAGGGATACAAGATCGATAAACAAAAAAAACAATTTCACTTTTGGTTCGCTTGGGCTTGTATTTGGTGCATCTGATATTTATGATAAGAAGACAAGCCAGGCATTCAGTATTGGCATAATGCAAACAGCCAATTTTAATAACATCGTTAAGTATAAAGGTTATAATAATTACAGCAGCTTTGCCGAACAATGGGCTGAAGAAGTTGCTTACAGTGGCGATTCAATTGGCGGTGTTCTTAATAATCCTTTGTATGCGTATGGTTCTGCACCTGCATTATATACTTACTTAGTTGATACTTTCAGTAACGGAAATGATCTGCAGGTAAGAGCATTGCCGGAATTTATACTGGCCAATGGTAATGCTTTGATGCAGGAAAAAACAATTGATACAAGAGGCGGTATTTATGAAATTGGCTTAAGCTATGCTTACAATAAAAAAGATAAATGGATGTTTGGCCTTGGTGTGGGTATCCCGATAATCAATTATAAAAACACAACCACTTTCACAGAAACTGATACATCAACAGACAAGAATAACAATTTTGATCATTTCACTTATACGGATGATTACAGTACTACAGGAGCCGGGGTTAATTTAAAATTGGGTGTTATTTACAGGCCGCAGGAATACATACGGCTTGGATTGGCCATACACACTCCTACTTATCTTTTTCAATTAAAAGACAAAAGAAGCACCAACCTGGAAACTGATACTGAAAATTACAATGGAGTTTCAACCATATCATCCAACACATTTACAGAAGGCGGGCAACCAGGTGTAAGTAAATACAGTATGCTTACCCCATGGAAAGTGATGATCAGCGGTAGTTATGTATTCAGGGAAATAGAAGATGTAAGAAAGCAAAAAGGGTTTATTACAGCCGATATTGAATATACAGGTTACAAACATGCCGGTTTTTATTCTTCAAATGAAGAGCCCACAGATGAAGAAACAACATATTATAAAGACCTTACCAAAGTAATACGCAACCAATACAAAGGCAATTTTAATTTCAGGCTGGGTGGAGAAGTGAAGTTTAATATCATTATGGCAAGGCTTGGGTTGGCTTATTATATGAACCCTTATAAAGACCCGGCTTTAAAAGCTGACAGGTTTTTGCTAAGTGGTGGGCTCGGTTACCGTCATAAAGGTTTCTTTATTGACCTTACTTATGTACATGCTTTTAATAAAGATGTTGATTTTGCCTACAGGCTGCAGGATAAAGCAAACACATTTGCAACAGTTAAAAATCAAAGGGGTGCTATTGCAGCAACCTTTGGAGTAAAGTTTTAGTTTTTCAATTGAGGGTTTAATAAAGAAAGGGCAACTTTAAACAGTTGCCCTTTTCTTATATCAATTCTTTTAATTTCTGAACTACAATATCTATTTCTTCTTTTGTGTTATGCTTGCTAAAACTAAATCTTACAGCAATCTGGTTGGGGTTGTTATTGATAGCTCTTATCACATGAGAGCCTGCATCTGCACCACTTGTACAGGCGCTGCCACCACTAACACATATTTTGTTGATATCAAGATTGAAAAGCAACATCTCTGATCTTTCTGTTTTAGGAAAACTAACATTCAGTACGGTGTACAAACTCTCTCCCAGTACATCGCCATTAAAGCTTACACCAGGAATATGTTTCCTCAATTCATCATGCATATAATATTTTAATGTGCCGATAAATGCACTGTCTGTTTCATAATTTTTACTTGCCAGTTCCAACGCTTTTGCAAAACCAACTATGCCATACAAATTCTCTGTGCCGGCCCTCATATTTCTCTCCTGTCCGCCACCATGTAAAAAAGGGCTGATGCGTACATTTTCATTGATATATAAAATCCCAACACCTTTGGGCCCATGAAATTTATGTCCTGCTCCGGTAACAAAATGTACAGGGGTACTTCTCAGATCAAATGAATAATGTCCAACCGTTTGTACTGTATCACTATGAAAAATAGCATTATATAATTTACATAACTCCCCCACCGCATTTATATCAAGCAAATTGCCGATTTCGTTATTGGCGTGCATTAATGTAACCAATGTTTTTTGCTCTGTTGAAGCCAATAGTTTTTCCAGGTCATCCAGATCAACATGCCCGTTTGGCAATAGCTTTACATAACTTACTTTGGCTACATCCAGTTTATCAAGATACTCAACTGTATGTAATGTTGCATGATGCTCAATGGCAGAAGTAATAATATGCTTACATCCCAAGTCCCTTACAGCAGCGGTAATGGCAGTATTACTGCTTTCAGTTCCACCACTGGTAAAAAATATTTCTGCCGGGTGTGCATTTAAAATTTTAGCAACCGATTTTCTTGCCTGTTCAATTGCCAGCCTTGTTTCCCTGCCATAAGAATAAATGGAAGAAGGATTACCAAATTGCTCGGTCAGGTAAGGCATCATAGCATCCAGCACTTCTTTATCAAGTGGCGTGGTGGCAGCATTGTCTAAATAAATTCTCATGGTGGTGAATCATCAATGGTGAATAGTGAATGGGTGTATAAATAAGCAACGGTCGTTATTGACAATTGCCTGTTACCAATTCACTACATTACTTCACTAATATCTTTCATTAATCTTTTTGCAATATTATCTGCAGTGGTTTCAAAATTACTTTCTGCATATATGCGGATGATAGGCTCTGTATTACTTGTACGCAGATGCACCCAGTCTGTATCAAATTCGATCTTTAATCCATCTTCGCTGTTAATAGGCTGATTTTTGTATTTGCTTTTTATTTTTTCAAATATCCCTTTTACATCAATATTGTTTTCCAGTGTTATTTTATTCTTACTCATAAAATAATCAGGATACGTGTTTCTTAATTGCTTGATGCTTTTTTTGCTTTGTGCCAAATGTGTTAAGAACAAAGCAATACCGATCAGTGCATCTCTTCCATAGTGCAGGTCAGGAACAATGATACCACCATTACCTTCTCCGCCAATTACAGCATTTACAGCTTTCATTTTATTCACCACATTCACCTCTCCCACTGCACTGGGATAATATTGTCCGCCATGTTTTTCCGTAACATCCCTTAAAGCACGGGTGCTGCTCATATTGCTGACAGTATTACCTTTTCTCTTACTCAAAACATAATCGGCAACAGCCACCAACGTATATTCTTCGCCAAACATAGTTCCATCTTCACATACAAAACAAAGCCTGTCAACGTCCGGGTCAACTGCAATACCAAGGCTTGCATCATGTTTCACCACTTCTGTACTTAGTTCTGTAAGATGCTCTGGTAATGGCTCCGGGTTATGGGCAAACTTCCCGGTTACTTCTTCATTTAATACAACAATGTCCTTCACACCCAAAGCTCTTAGCATAGCAGGCACTGCAATAGCCCCGGTACTGTTTACGGCATCAACCACAATTTTAAATTTTGCTTTTTTAATTGCAGCCATATCCACCAGGTCATAATTCAAAATAGCGTCAATATGTTTTTGCAACAGGTCGCCGCCATTTACAACAGAGCCGAGTTTATCTACAGAAACAAAATCAAACTCTTCCTTTGCTGCGATCTCCAGCACTTTCTGTCCTTCTTCGCTGTTAATAAATTCTCCTTTGCCATTAAGTAGCTTCAAAGCATTCCATTCTTTTGGGTTGTGGCTGGCCGTTAGTATAATGCCGCCGGCTGCTTTTTCAAATACTACCGCCATTTCAACTGTCGGTGTGGTGCTGTAATCGAGGTCTATCACATCAAGCCCAAGAGAATTTAGTGTACTAATAACAAGGCCTTTTACCATGGCACCGCTGATACGGCCATCCCTGCCAACTATAATCGTTTTATTGTCGCTATTTTGTTTTAGTAATAAG
>JAZKGV010000164.1:11982-14396 GCA_040385725.1 Bacteroidota bacterium
TTGAGTTTTGTTAATTACCCATGAACCGTAAGCTGCAGTAAATTTTACAACATCTAAAGGAGTAAGATTATCGCCTGTTTTGCCACCTATTGTACCACGTATCCCGGAAATGCTTTTGATCAAAGCCATTGCAAATTAGTTTTGTGAGGTTGCAAAGATAAAGAACGGAGAGTAAATCACCGGTGTAAACTGCTAATTACAGCAACCGCTTGCATTGCACATGATATTATTTTTCATTTGCCCGAAAAAATTTACTTTGCCGCCAAAACAGCGATTGTATGTGGTTCAACAGTATTTTAGAAACAATAGGCAACACTCCATTAATTAAGCTTAATAAGATCACAAAAGATCTTCCCTGCACCGTATTAGCCAAAGTGGAGTATTTTAATCCTGGCAACAGTATTAAAGACCGCATGGCTTTAAAAATGCTTGAAGTGGCAGAACAGGAAGGGAAAATAAAACCAGGCGGCACCATCATTGAAGGAACAAGCGGCAATACAGGAATGGGGCTTGCATTGGCTGCTTGTGTAAAAGGTTACAAATGTATTTTCACAACAACGGATAAGCAATCAAAAGAAAAAGCAGATATTTTAAAAGCAGTTGGTGCAGAAGTAATCGTTTGCCCTACGAATGTAGAACCAGAAGACCCCCGCTCTTATTATTCTGTAAGCAAAAGATTAGCTACAGAAGTTCCGAATAGTTGGTATGTGAATCAGTATGATAATCTTGCCAATCGTTTAGCACATTATGAACAAACCGGCCCGGAAATCTGGGAACAAACAGAAGGGAAAGTTACACACCTTGTTGTGGCGACAGGAACCGGTGGAACTATTATCGGAACAGGAAAGTATTTGAAAGAAAAAAATCCTGACATAAAAGTATGGGCCATTGACAGCTATGGAAGTTTATTAAAAAAGTATTTTGAAACTGGTGAACTGGATAACAAAGAAGTGTATCCATATATAAGCGAAGGTTTTGGAGAAGACTTTGTGCCGCAGAACTACGATATGCAATATATTGATGAGTTTACCAAGGTAACGGATAAGGATGGTGCTGTAATGGCAAGAAGGATCGCAAAAGAAGAAGGAATGTTCATCGGTTATAGCGCAGGTAGTTGCTTACAAGGCGTATTTCAATTAAAAGATCAATTGAAAAAGGATGATGTGGTGGTTTGTATTTTTCATGATCATGGCAGCCGCTATGTGGGAAAAATTTATAACGACCAGTGGATGATCGAAAGAGGCTTTATGGAAATGAAAACATTTAAAGATCTTGTAAGTGCCAGGGGTAATCAAAAACTGATAGTACTTGATCCAACCAACACTATTGCAGAAGCTGTGGAAATGATGAAGAAGTATGAAATAGAAAATTTACCTGTGATCGATAATGGTAAAAACATTGGTGCTATATCAGAAGGTGGTTTATTTGATAAGATATTATCTAATGGCTCTGTTCTTACAAAAAATGTGAGTGATGCTATTGAGAAACCATATCCCGAAGTAGCTTTTGATACACCTGTTGAAAGGTTAAGCAGTTTCATCAACAAAGAAAACGGGGCTGTTTTAAGTAAGGATGAAGGGGGCAATTATCACATTGTAACTAAATACGATATTATTCAGAGCCTTGCCAAGTAACCTTTATAGGACAATTACTATTTTAATGAAACTCTTTGCTGTTGCGACTTTGTTTAAAAGGTGCGTTGATTTCAACCAATAAAACTCAACAAATAATAGTCGTAGTTTTACGTATCTGCTATTCGTGTTTCTTCTATTCACCTCCTCGTATATCTTCCTTTCTACTGGTATTTACTGATACGTTAAAAAAGAGCGAATTCGCTATATGCGGTGATAAAAATGTTAATAATCTTTGTGCCGAAGTTGATTGATAGCGAATTATATCAATCATTATCCAAAAATCCAGATAAACCAAAAACCAGATCTATCCAATATCATTGAAAAGCGACCAATATCTCTGAAAAGCAAAAAAAGATTAAAGTCCAATATCAGTCAACTTCATTTTTCCTTTTAGTCCCCACACTTTGAAAATGCAATAACAGGATTATTATAAAAAGATATAATTCCTGGAAAAACCAACAAACCAACAATATCCTTTAGAATTCCGTTTACTATCCAAAACCACAAGCAAAAGAATTTTTATTCTTTGCATTGAAGACAACAATGCTTTATACAGCACCCCAAACCTCAAAAATCATTTGACAGTTTTTATCCTGTCAGTAAAAGCTCCCACTTTGTGGGAGTTTTTATTTTACAAATAATCGTGTAATGATTGTCTCACTTTTAAAATCGTTGATGCTATTTCCCAAACCGGGTAAATAAAATGAGTATACATTTTCTATTCCGGGAATGAAAAATTAAATTGACTTCACTTATGAAAAACAACGCACTCACTTAATG
>JAZKGV010000165.1:0-2513 GCA_040385725.1 Bacteroidota bacterium
AGAATTGGAATGTCGGCAAATGGGAAAAGTGTAAATGCTTATCCATTTGTAAGTTTTGATGGTACTGGTTTCAGGTATTCTGGTGCTGCAGAAATTTCTAAATCTGCAAGCCCTGATTATGCGCTGGCACAAACACAGGTGCATGGTTCTTCTGAAAGCAGGCCTGTATTATACGAAACCAATTTAAAAACATTTATAGAAAACCCTGGAAGGGTGCTTGAAGAAGCTACTCATGAAAGAGCGTTGCTGTTGCATGCTTCACAGGGAGAAGACTTCAGGAAAGATGCTACCATTTACCCTGATTATGTAAAGCCGGGTGTTAAATGGGGTATGAGCATTGACCTGAATACCTGTACCGGTTGCAGCGCCTGCGTTATTGCCTGTACTGCAGAAAACAACGTGGCTGTTGTAGGCAAAACACAGGTTTTAAGGGCGCATGAAATGCACTGGTTGCGTATTGACCGTTATTTCACAGGTGACGTAACCAATCCTGATGTTGTGTTTCAACCAATGCTTTGCCAGCATTGTGATAATGCTCCTTGTGAAAACGTTTGTCCTGTTGCAGCTACCAACCACAGCAGCGAAGGATTGAATCAAATGACTTATAACCGTTGTATCGGTACAAGATATTGCGCTAACAACTGTCCGTTTAAAGTACGCCGTTTTAACTGGCTTGATTATAATGGAGCAGATAGTTTTGCTGACAACCAGGTTCCATTGTTAGGTATTGATCTTGATGATGTAACACTGCAAATGAATGATGACTTAACAAGAATGGTATTGAACCCGGATGTTACGGTTCGTTCAAGAGGTGTGATCGAGAAATGTTCATTCTGTGTGCAGCGCTTGCAGGAAAGTAAACTGGCTGCTAAAAAGGCAGAAGACCCAACATTGGTTCGTAATGTAAAAGTGGCTTGCTCACAGGCTTGTCCTGGTGGTTGTATCACTTTTGGTAATGTAAACGATCCTGAGAGTGAGGTTTCCAAAGCAAGGGCTGATGTAAACCGCAATTTTTATGTGCTTGAACAATTACACGTTCTGCCAAATGTGAGCTACCTGGCTAAAATTAAAAATACCGACAGGCATGTAACAAATGAAAAGGAAGAAGAAGGGCATGGCGAAAAGAAAACTGAACATACAACGGAGAAAGCACACGGATAAAAAGTAAAAATTTAAAAATAAAAAGGAAAAACAGGAGGCGGCAACCATAAGTTGTTTCATTTTTCACTTTTGACTTTAAAAAGATATGTCATTATTAAAGTACGAATCACAAATCAGGGAACCGCTGGTAGATGGGGATAAAACCTATCACCAGGTTACGGAAGACATTATACGCCCCATTGAGATGAAGCCAAGCCGTCTTTGGTATATTGGTTTTTATATCAGTGTTGCTTTGTTGCTTTTTGGTGTGTACAGTGTTTATCGTGAGGTTACTTACGGTATCGGTCAGTGGAACCTTAACAAAACCATCGGATGGGGTTGGGATATCACCAACTTCGTATGGTGGGTAGGTATTGGTCACGCTGGTACATTAATCTCAGCTATCCTCTTACTTTTCCGCCAGGGATGGAGAACAGGTGTGAACCGTGCCGCTGAAGCCATGACGATTTTTGCTGTAATGTGTGCCGGCCAGTTCCCGATATGGCACATGGGCCGTGTGTGGATGGCTGTATTTGTATTACCTTATCCAAATACCCGTGGCCCTTTGTGGGTTAACTTTAACTCACCATTGCTTTGGGATGTATTTGCCATCTCAACATACTTCACAGTATCATTATTGTTCTGGTATTCTGGTTTATTGCCTGATTTTGCTACTGTAAGAGACAGGGCGAAAACGAAACTCCGCAAATTATTATATGGTATTGCTGCATTTGGATGGACAGGAAGCACCAAACACTGGCAACGTCACGAAAGTTTATCATTGGTTCTCGCCGGTTTAAGTACACCGCTTGTATTATCGGTACATACGATAGTATCATTTGACTTTGCCACCTCAATTGTACCGGGCTGGCATACCACTATCTTCCCTCCATACTTTGTGGCAGGCGCTATCTTTAGTGGATTTGCAATGGTGCAAACCTTAATGATCGTTATAAGAAAAGTATTTGCTCTTGATGACTATATAACCATCGGCCATATTGAAGCGATGAACAAGGTAATTGTGTTGACAGGTTCAATTGTGGGTATTGCTTACATTACTGAGTTATTCATTGCCTGGTATGGACAAAATCCTTACGAATGGTATGCGTTTAAAGAAAACAGGGCCAATATCTGGAGCCCTTATGGATGGAGTTACTGGCTGATGATGTTCTGTAACGTGGTTTCTCCGCAGATGTTCTGGTTTAAAAAATTAAGAAGGAATATAGTGTTTACTTTCTTTATGAGTATTATAGTAAACGTAGGTATGTGGTACGAACGTTTTGTAATTATCGTAACCTCTACTTACAGGGATTATCTTCCATCATCCTGGAGTACTTATTACAGCCCGTCAATTTATGAGATTGGTTTTTACT
>JAZKGV010000165.1:2523-5328 GCA_040385725.1 Bacteroidota bacterium
CTTCCTGTTTGCAAAGTACTTCCCGGTAATTGCGGTAGCAGAGATCAAGAGTATTTTGAAAACATCAGGCGAAGGGTACAAGCGTAAGATGACGGATATTGAAAAAGCTGATTCAGAAAAGTTCTATACAGATGAAGTGGCGCATGCACACTAAATAATTAATAATTACTAATTAATAATTACTAATGGCCGGAGGAATAAAAAAATTTGTTGTTGGTTGCTTTGAAGATGAAGCGGTGTTGTTTCCTGCTGTGAAAAATGTTCGCAAGGCAGGATACAAGATACATGATGTATATACACCTTTCCCGGTGCATGGCCTTGATCATGCAATGGGCTTAAGGGAAACCAGCTTACACACTGCAGGCTTCATTTATGCTATTACAGGCACCACCACTGCACTTACCTGCATAAGCTGGATATTTACCAAAGACTGGCCTTTGAATATTGGCGGTAAACCACATTTTGCCATACCTGCATGGATACCTATCACATTTGAGTTAACGGTATTGTTTGCAGCGGTAGGTATGGTGCTTACGTTTTGTTATCTCTGCCAGTTGTCGCCTTTTATTAAGAAACATCATTTTCATCCAAGGGCAACAGATGATCTTTTTGTTATGGTGATCGAATGCACAGATAAAACAAACGATGTGGAAGTGCAATCTTTTTTACAGAACGCCGGGGCAAAAGAAATTAATGTACAACATGCAGAAACAGGCTGGTGGCTTGGCAGGTACGACAGGGAACAAAAATTATACAGGGAACTGGAGAAAGGATATTAATTAATTGATAATTGATAATTAATAAATGAAACGAGTTAAATTATTTACTGCAATTACTGTTATCTCTGGTGCAATGGCATTAGTAAGTTGTGACAGGGGTAAAGAAGATACAGGCAGGATATATATGCCTGATATGGCTTACAGCAGGGCAGTAGAATCTTACGCATTGCTTGATTCAGCAAAATTCACCAACGATCCCTCACATTTGGGAAAAGAAATTTTCTACAACAGTAAGCCTGTTGAGGGAACTATCAGTGTTGGTGAGATAGAGCCTTTTGCGGCGCCATTGAGTGATTCTGCCGGAGGTTTATACACGGTAAGCAATGCAACTAAAAACCCATTGTCTCCACTGGTTGGTAAAGACAGTGCAGAAGCAGCAAGATTATTTAATATCAATTGTGCAATATGCCATGGCGACCAGGGAGGGATCAATGGCCCGGTAGCGCCAATAGTTGGTGGTGTAAAAAGTATAGTGGCAGCGTCTCCGGGGTATAGTGATGGAAGGTTATTTCATGTAATTAATTACGGTCAGGGAAACATGGGAAGCTATGCTTCACAATTGAGCAGGAAACAGCGGTGGATGATAATACAATATATCAGGACATTGGAACCAAAACCAGAAGGAGGCTCTGCAACAGCCGCCGCACCAGCTTCGGCGCCGGTGACAGCAGTTGACAGCACAGCTAAAAAAGGAAAATAAAAACGTTCATTCAAAATAAAGATTTAGATGACTCATTCATTCGAATTGCCGGGCAGCTATAAAAAATGGAGCATGGGCCTAATTGGTGTAGGCCTTATTGCACTGGTATGGGGTTTAATTGCATATCATCCATTTTCACCTGTTGGCAAAGGAGAACACCCGGAAGAAGCCACAAGGTTTTGGGCAGTATTGCTGCAGAACAGCGTTTATTTTTTATTGATTGTAAATGTGGGCATGTTCTTTATTGGTTTTACCACGCTGGCAATGGGCGGATGGCAGGTAGCATTAAGGCGGGTGCCCGAAGCTATTTCGAGTGTTGTTCCTGTACTGGGCGTTATTACCTTTTTAATATTAATGGCTATTGTTTGGGGAGGAAGGGATGATATTTATCCATGGGTAAATAAAGCCACCGTTGAGTCAGATAAAATTATCAAAGGGAAAAGTGGTTTTCTTAATCCTGTTTTTTATAGTGTATTCAGCGCCATTGTTATTTTCTTATGGTGGGCAATCGGTCAAAAGATGCGTTCACTTAGTTTGGAAAGTGATAAGGCTGGTACGATGGATTATGAAACAGGAGATAAGTGGATCAAGAAAAATATTCTGTATGCTTCCCTGTTCATTGTTTTGTTTGGCCTTTCAGTTGGTTCAACTATTCCCTGGCTTTGGTTAATGAGTATAGATGTGCATTGGTACAGCACCATGTATAGCTGGTACACATTTGCAAGTACATTTGTAGCCGGCATGTCGTTAATTGCACTGTTTGTTATCTATTTAAAAAACCAGGGACAATTAGAATATGTAACCGATGAGCATTTGCATGATGTAGGCAAATTCATGTTTGCATTCTCTGTGTTCTGGACATACCTGTGGTTTTCACAATACATGTTGATATGGTATGCAAATATTCCTGAGGAAACAGGCTATTTCAAAATACGTGTTATGGGTCCTTATCGTGGTATCTTCTTCCTCAATCTTATTTTGAATTTTGTATGCCCGATATTGATATTAATGAAGAAAGCCGTTAAGAGGAATTATACTTTAATGGTATTTATGGCGCTGCTTATCCTGTTTGGCCACTGGATTGATTTCTGGCAAATGGTAATGCCGGGAACCTTGAACGAAAAAGCACACCTTGGCCCATTTGAGTTTGGTATTGCAGCATTATTTGTCGGCATTATTATGTGGAGGGTTGGCGCTTATCTTACCAGCCATCCGCTTACAGCAAAAAATCATCCTTTCATGAAGGAAAGTATGATACACCACACGTAATGGTGTGTAGTTAAACAAAGGAATAATTAAGAAGTATTTATAAATAATTTAGAGACA
>JAZKGV010000165.1:5338-8528 GCA_040385725.1 Bacteroidota bacterium
TTTGTTGGCAGCAATCGTAGTAATGATCTTCGTAGTCATCTTCCAGATTGCGAAAGCCAGTGAATATGTAAATGTGCTGAAAGGAGAAGAAAAAGCCCGTAAGCAAAATAATAAGATCAACGCCTTTTTACTCATTTCATTTTTAGTACTGGGTTTAATTGGTGTATGGTGGACCAATGAAATGTTCTTTCACAAAACATTGCTTGCCCAACCTGCAGCATCTGATCATGGTGAAAAAATTGACCTGATGCTTTACATTACTATTGCTGTAACAGGGGTGGTTTTTGTTCTTACACAAGTGTTGTTGTTTTGGTTTGCATTCAAATACCAGGAAAGGGATGACAGGAAAGCATATTACTTCCCTCACAATACAAAACTGGAATTGATATGGACGACTGTGCCGGCGATATTTCTTACTGTATTAGTTGTATTTGGTTTAAAGTATTGGTTTAAAATGACCGGTGATGCTCCAAAGGATGCCATCATGGTAGAAGTAACAGGCCACCAGTTTGGATGGGAGTTCCGCTACCCGGGAGCAGATAAAACATTGGGTACAAAAAACTTTAAATTGACAAAAGGAGCCAACAGCCTTGGTGTTGATTTTGATGATCCTGCAAGCAGGGACGATATACATGTGAGCACAACCATGCACTTGCCTGTTGGTAAACCGGTAAGATTTGTTATCAATGCCCAGGATGTAATTCATGATGTAGGACTTTCACACTTCAGGTTAAAAATGGATGCAGTGCCTGGGATACCCACCACACTTTGGTTTACACCATTGTACACCACCGCAGAAATGAAGAAGTTGACAAAAAACGAAAACTTCGTTTACGAACTTAGTTGTGATCAGATGTGTGGCAAAGGGCATTACTCAATGAGAGGAGTAATAATTGTTGAAAGCGAAGAAGAATATAATTTATGGCTGGCGCAGCAAAAGCCTGAAATATGGACAGTAAGGCCGGAAACAAAACCACCAACGGAAGCACCTAAGCCAGCGACAACAGACAGCGCAAAAGCAGTAACCGTAACACCCACACCGGTTGCGGCAGTTGCAGCGAAACATTAATTTATTAAAGCAGTTATTGAAAAATAATTTTAAGAAATGAGTACCTCAGCAGCACTACAGCATGGCGACGTTCACACAGGGCATGATGCACATCATGAACATCATCACCATGAAACATTTATATCAAAGTATGTTTTCAGCCAGGATCATAAGATGATCTCCAAACAGTTTTTAATTACTGGTATCATTTGGGCAATCATTGGTGGTTTGTTTTCTGTGTTGTTCCGTTTGCAGTTGGGTTATCCTGAATCAACTTTTCCATGGCTGGAAGATATATTGGGCCACTGGGCAAAAGGTGGAAAACTGGACCCTGAATTTTACTATGCCCTTGTTACCATGCATGGTACCATCCTGGTATTCTTTGTATTGACAGCAGGCTTGAGTGGTACTTTTGCCAACTTCTTAATTCCGTTACAAATTGGTGCAAGGGATATGGCTTCGCCAATGCTTAACATGCTTAGCTATTGGTTCTTCTTTTTAGCATCTATCATAATGATGTCTTCCCTGTTTGTACAAACCGGCCCGGCAAGTGGCGGTTGGACGATCTATCCTCCACTAAGTGCTTTGGGTGATGCATCCAGTGGGTCAAAAATTGGTATGGATCTATGGCTGGTGAGTATGGCAATGTTCGTTGTAAGTTCTTTACTGGGTGGCTTGAATTATATCTCCACCATTTTGAACCTGCGTACAAAGGGCATGAGTATGACGAGAATGCCGCTTACCATCTGGGCGTTGTTCTTTACTGCGGTGTTAGGTGTATTATCATTTCCTGTTCTTTTATCAGGCGCCATACTTTTATTGTTCGACCGTAACCTCGGTACAAGTTTCTATTTAAGTGATATAGTGATACAAGGTAAAATTTTACCAAACGAAGGCGGCAGTGCTATTTTGTTCCAGCATTTGTTCTGGTTCCTCGGCCACCCCGAAGTGTATATTATCCTGTTACCTGCAATGGGCATGTCTTCAGAAATACTTTCAGTAAACAGCCGCAAACCAATATTTGGTTATATGGCAATGGTGGGCTCCTTGTTTGCCATCGCAATATTGGCCTTCCTTGTTTGGGCACATCACATGTTTGTAACTGGGTTGAATCCATTCCTCGGAGCATTCTTTGTATTGCTTACTTTATTAATTGCGGTGCCGTCGGCAATTAAAGTATTTAACTGGCTTACTACATTGTGGCGTGCAAATATTCGTTTTACACCGGGTATGTTGTTTGCTATCGGCTTTGTAAGTCTTTTCATCAGCGGAGGGTTAACAGGTATTTTCCTTGGAAACTCTGCACTTGATATTCATTTACATGATACTTATTTTGTAGTTGCACACTTTCATATTGTGATGGGTGTGGCATCGTTCTTTGGTATGTTTGCCGGTGTGTATCACTGGTTCCCTAAAATGTATGGCCGTTATCTTAACAATACACTGGCTTATATCCATTTTTGGGTAACAATGGTTGGCGCATATCTTATTTTCTGGCCGATGCACTACCAGGGCCTTTCGGGTGCACCACGCCGTTATTATAATTTTTCTATCTGGGAATCATTTAAAATGTTTGACGGCCTCAATGAATTTATAAGCTTTATTGCAATGATAGTATTTGCAGCGCAATTGTTGTTTGTGTTCAACTTCTTCTACAGCATTTTTAAAGGAAGAAAAGTGACCACCACAAATCCATGGGGAGCAAATACTTTGGAGTGGACAACACCAATCCGCCCTGGTCACGGTAACTGGCCCGGAGAAATTCCTGAAGTTCATCGTGGTGCTTATGACTATGGTAAGGATGGAAGAGAGTTTATTATGCAGACAGAACCTGTTGGCGAAAATGAAAGCCATCATTGATCAAATGGGCAATAGGCAAAGCGGCAAGAAGCAAAATTGCAAATAAGAAATTAGTTCATTAAAATATTGCCTTTTCTCTTTTAAAAAGATTTTGATTGAGTAAGGCGGGGCTTATGACGAAAGAGAACAATACCATAACCAACTCAACATCGTTTGCGTTGGCAACTAAAGTGAAGGATTATT
Organism: Bacteroidota bacterium; assembly: GCA_040385725.1. Lineage (GTDB taxonomy): Bacteria > Bacteroidota > Bacteroidia > Chitinophagales > Chitinophagaceae > Ferruginibacter. The sequence continues at coordinate 8,430 of JAZKGV010000165.1, forward strand.
TTCAGCTGATAAAATTCACTTTAAGTTTTATGGTGGTGTTTAGTACAGTGGTGAGTTTTTTAATTGCTCCCACAGGAATGTACTACAGGTCAAGAATAA
>JAZKGV010000166.1:0-9473 GCA_040385725.1 Bacteroidota bacterium
AAGGTTGACAATTCGTTTAATGTCGCAGTGAAACCTTCTTTGAAGCCCATTTGTATCATTTTTTCCAATTCTTCAAGTGATTCAAAGCAAATTGAAATACTCACTTTAGTAATTTCCCGTCCGACCGGGTCATCCCCGCCTGAATGATCAGATCGGGCAGGCGGGCGGGCATTTTGTTCATTAAAAGTCAAGTCCCAATTTGCAGCTGGCAAAAGAGGCGTTTCATCTTTATCTGTAAAAACACTCAGGCATTTAAAATTTGATTTGGGTGTAATGGAAGTATAATCAAATATTTGCCAACCTATTTCCGCTCCATCCGGGCTTACCATTGCATAAAATCTTCTGCCTCCAACACTGAAATCCATATATTTTGTTTTTGAAATGAATGGCTTTGGTGCCCACCATTGGTCAAGAATTTCTGCTTTGGTAAATGCATCCCATACCAGCGAAAGTCCGGCATCAAACTCTTTGTCTACAAATACGGTGCTTGTTGATTTTTCAACTTTAAAGTTGAATAATAAATTACCGTTCATTTCTTATTTTTTTAATTGTTGCTAATAAATTGTCAAGTTGAGAGAACCTGGTTTCCCAAATTTTTCTCTATTGTTCCAACCATTTGTCTATTTCTTTCATTTTGTTTATTTCAAGAGAGTAGTAGATCTCTCTGCCTTGTTGTTCTTGTCTTACCAGTTCACATTCTGTCAAAATGCGTAAATGTTTAAATACTGCCTGTGGTGTAGTATTTAAATTTTCTGCAATAACGTTAAGTGTCATTGCCTGTAATGCAATTAAGGCGATAATTGCCCGCCTTGTCGGGCCTGCTATTGCTTGAAAAATATCCCGTCTCAATTGTATTTAAATTTACTTATGCAACTATTCGGTTGCAAATATATGTGCAACTATTCGGTTTCGCAAATTTTACAACATTTTTTTTCAGGTTGCTGAAAAGTCAGTTGGAATAATTCCACTTGCGCTTAAATAAAGTTGAATGTTGATCTATCGTACAAGGGAGTGACACAACGATGATGCTTAAAGATCAAATGCCGGTAACAAAAAATCAATTCCTCACATAATAATTAATACCATTGATATACTTTGTCTGGAAACCGGATTTTAAAAATCCTTTGGCACCATTCATTGTTTCGTAAGAGGAATAATAAGTGAAGTTGTAGATATCAATAGTTTTTACTTTTCCGCTAAAGGCTTTATCATCAAAAGAAGTGTACCAATCAAACTTTGTATTGCCAATGGTTTTCACCCTGCCACGGATAGCTTCGTTTTCAAATGAACCACACCAGGTAAATGAAGTGCCGCCGATGGTTTTAAGGTTTCCTTTAACCGAAGCATCTTCAAAAGAAGCATAATAGTCAAGCTGTGTGCTGCCAATACTTTTTACTTTTCCTTTCAATGCTTCATCATCATAGATGCCATAATAAGTGATCATGGTGAGGCCAATGTATTTTACTTTTCCCCTGAAAGCTTCATTGTCGGCCTGGCTGTAATATTCCACCCGGCCCATGTATTGCTGCAACCTGCCCGGCCATGAGTTGGCGTAACCTTTTGGATAATCAATGCCGTATTCTGAAATACTTCCGCTCTTGCTTAACACAATGGAAACATTATCGCTGGTGCGGTAATAGATAGATTCGTTTGCACCATAGCCTGACAATGCGATAAAATCAACTTTTTGTGAGAAGCCGCTACAGGCAGCCATCACTATCAATATGGAAAGGATACTCTTTTTCACCGGCAATTTTTCTTAAAATTAAAAATTGTTTTTCAAGGCAGCCGGTTTATTTTTTTAACTATTGGTTAAAGTGGATTTTAAAACCTGCGCCATTTTCCTTTACTTGCAAACACTAAAAGGATATTATGCAGCAACTTATAGAATGTGTCCCTAATTTTTCTGAGGGAAATGACATGAATATCATCCGCCAGATAACAGATGAGATTGAAAAGATAGAAGGTGTTCGCTTATTAAATGTTGACCCGGGTAAAGCGACCAACAGAACGGTGGTGACTTTTGTGGGCACTCCGCAGGCGGTGATAGACGCAGCTTTTGTTGCCATAAAAAAATCCGGTGAACTTATTGATATGAGCAAACACAAAGGAGAACATCCAAGAATGGGCGCTACGGATGTTTGCCCGTTGATACCGATTGCAAATATCAACATGGAAGAAACAGCGAAATATGCACAGCAGCTGGCAAAAAGAGTGGGAGAGGAACAAGGATTGCCAGTGTATTTGTATGAAGCTGCACAACCTGATAAATCAAGAAACAATTTGTCTGTTATCCGTGCCGGCGAATATGAAGGTTTTGCAAAAAAGATCGTACAACCGGAATGGAAACCTGACTTTGGCCCTGCGGTTTTTGATGCAAAACGTGGTGCTACTGTTATTGGAGCCAGGGATTTTTTAGTGGCTTATAATGTAAACCTGAATACAACCAGTACAAGAAGAGCAAACGCAATTGCATTTGATGTGAGAGAAGCAGGAAGGAAAGTTGAAAAAGATGGTAAGAAAGTAAACCAACCCGGCACATTAAAAAGTGTAAAAGCTATTGGATGGTTTATTGAAGAGTATGGGGTGGCGCAAATTTCCATGAACCTTACAAATATTAATATTACTCCGGTGCATATTGCCTTTGATGAAGTGTGTAAAAAAGCAACAGACCGTGGTATAAGAGTTACAGGAAGTGAATTGGTGGGATTGATACCATTAAAAGCAATGACCGATGCCGGTAAATATTTTTTAGAGAAACAAAAACGTTCCACTGGCGTAAGCGAAAAAGAATTGATAAAGATCGCTATCAAATCAATGGGGTTAGATGAACTGGGGCCGTTTAAACCGGAAGAGAGAATTATAGAATACATGCTGGCGAATAAAGCCGACAGCAGGTTAGTGAGTATGACGCTTGCTGATTTTGCTGATGAAACTGCCAGTGAAAGTCCAGCCCCCGGTGGTGGTTCCATTGCGGCCTATGTTGGTTCATTAGGAATTGCATTGGGAACAATGGTGGCTAATTTAAGCAGTCATAAAAAAGGTTGGGATGAGCGTTGGAAAGAGTTCAGCAATTGGGCAGAGAAAGGCGAACAGTATAAAGATGAATTGGTTAAACTGGTGGATGCTGATACAAAAGCATTCAATCAAATTATGAACGCTTTTGGTTTACCAAAAGGAAATGATGAAGAAAAGAAAGCAAGAACAAAAGCGATACAGGATGCAACAAAGTTTGCGATAGAAATTCCTTTTAAAGTAATGCAGACTGCTTATGCAAGTCTGGAAGTGATAAAAGCAATGGCAGAGATCGGTAATCCTAATTCGGTTTCGGATGCAGGCGTGGGTGCATTGTGTGTACGCAGTGCGGTGATGGGGGCTTTTATGAATGTGCGTATCAATGCGGCTGGATATGATGATAAGGAGTATGTTGCCGAAATTGTTACTAAAGGAAAAGCGATAGAGGATAAAACGATTGCAATGGAGAAGGAGATATTGGATCTGGTGAATGAGAAGATAGGGGTATAAATACAAAGACAATTTTTTAAATAACAGGGTTCGTATATGAGAGTAAAATTGTTATTGCTTATTTGTCTTTCAGTTTATGTATTAAGTTGTGACCAAACAGACACAAAACTAAATTATTCTAACTCTGATGTAGTGGCTTTTAATTTAATTAAAACATGCGTAGATACGCTGCAAGCTATCAGGCCGGAAATAAATACAGCAAACTATGTCCTCGACTTAAGTTCGATCTCGACATTAAATAAAAAAGGCGTTGATAGTTTTTTGCACTTAAAAAATAAAACACTACCCACCACATTGGACGATTCGACAATGATCGCTGACGATGAGTATGGAAACTATCATATGAAGCAAAGCATGATCCTGAAAATATATCATATCGAAATGAAAAATGCTGATACTGCTATTGCTACCATAGCAAAAATGAGATCATCAATTAGAAATGTAAAGGCAGATATTATTTTAAGGAGGCATTTAGATGGTTATCAAATTGTGGGAATGAAAATAGAAAATGGGTTTATACATTATTAAACCTCTTAAAGAAACGACCCTGAAAATTTTTTGGCTTCATTCTAAATTATCCTTTATTATAGAGCAACACCTGTAAAAAAAATATTAACAAAATAAAATACCGGCAACAACCGGCACTTTATTTTGTATTTAATAACCACTCACAAAAAATAAATCCTTATCCAACAATACAATTCCACTCATGCACATCTGCAGCAACACCTGTTCTTATTAATTCCAGTTCATCTTTCAATTTGTTGTGCAGGCTTTCGTTGTTATATACAGGCAATGTGTGATCAATGCCATTGATATGTATGATTTGTATCGGTGCCACCACGGCAGCAGTTCCTGCACCAAATGCTTCTGTAATGGTTTTATTTTTAAAAGCTGTCTCCAGTTCGTGAATACTTACCGGTCTTTCTTCAATGGAAATCTTCAGATCATTCGCCAGTGTAAGTAATGAATCTCTTGTTACACCATCTAAGATAGAATCAGATAATGGAGGTGTAACCAATTTCCCATTGATGACAAACATCGCATTCATCATTCCGCTTTCTTCAATGAATTTATTTTCTTTGGCGTCTGTCCACAATAACTGGTCGTAACCTTGTTCCCTTGCTAATTTGGTAGGATAATAAGCGCCACCATAATTGCCGCCGCATTTTGCAAAACCGGTTCCGCCTTTTGCGGCCCTTACAAAATTGGTTTCCACTTTTACTTTTATAGGATTTGCATACAGTGAAGGCACCGGCCCGGTGAAAATAATAAAGCGGTATTCATCAGAAATTTTTACACCAAACTTTGCTTCACTTGCATACATGAAAGGTCGTATGTACAAAGCTTCGCCATTTTTGGTGGGCACCCATGCTTTATCTACTTCAATCAATTTCATCAGCCCTTCAGTAAAAATTTCTTTTGGGGGCACCGCCATGCACATCCTGTCAAGCGATCTTACAAAGCGGTCATAATGTTTTTCCATCCGGAAAATATTGATGCTGCCATCCTTCATTGTGAATGCTTTCATGCCTTCAAAAACGGTTTGCCCGTAATGCAATGCCAGTGTTGTTGGACTCAATGAAAGATTTGAATATGGAACTACCTGTGCTGTTTTCCATGAGCCGTTTGCATAATCACATACGAGCATGTGGTCGCTTACATGTTTGCCAAATTCAAGATTGTTGAAATCCACTTCATTCAATTTAGAGTATGGATTTTTCCGTACGGGAATGTCTGCTGTCAGTTCCATATAGTTTAGTTTTAATTTTTTTATGTTATTCTGGCCGGTACCGCAGGTCAGACCAGTATTCTGCTCCATCCGGTCTAACCTGCGGTACCGACAGGGATGTGTTCCAGGTCAATCTCCATCTTCACATTCGCCCTTGCATATACATCATTCTCCACCGGCAAATGTTTAAAGCCGATCTTTTCATACATCTTTATTGCAGCGGCATTCTTTGTATTGGAATACAGGATCACCTTTTTTGCACCTAATTCTTTTGCTCTTTCAAAACTTGCATAGGTCAGTTTTTCTGCAATGCCTTTTCTCCTGAAGATTTCACCCACCGCCATTTTTGTAAATTCAAACACGCCTTCACTTAATTTTCTTAATGCAACAGTTCCTGCAATGTCACCATTAAAAGAAGCCATCAAAATTTCACCGCCATCTTTCATAATGGCTTCTTCAGGATTGGTCAATACCCATTCATCAAGCGGCTCCATTGTAAACCATTCTTCTATCCATGCCCGGTTGAACTTTTCAAAATAAGGCTGGTGTTCCGGTATGTATCCAATAATATTTATTGTATTCATTGCTTTACTTTTTTAGATTCAAGATTTACCAGGTACACGCCACAAAGTGTAATGGCAGTTCCCAATATCATGTTCACATTCATTTTTTCAGACAATATCAGCCAGCCACATATCACTGCCACCAGCGGATTGATATATGCATAGATCGACACCTGTGTCGGCGGTAGTTTACTTATCATAAATACGTAAGCCGAATAGGTGATCAAAGAACCAAACACAATAAGGTAGAGCAATGCCATCAATGATTCCGTGTCTGCAGTATATAGATTTACATACTTGCCAGTGATGCCGCATACTGTTAACATGATCATTCCTGCGATCAGCATCTGCAAACCAACATTGAATAAAATATTGATCGGCGATTTTTGCTTTGATGTATAAACTGTTCCAAATGCCCACGACATTGTTCCAATGGTGGCGAGTGCTATACCGAACAAAAATGATTTGCTTTGTAGTTGCCCTAAGTAGTTATAAAAAATTACTACCACGCCTGCAAAACCAATAAGCAATCCAGCCAGCATCAGCTTCGAAATTTTAGTACACCTCGTAAGCAACACAGTAAACAAAGCAATAAACAACGGCACCATTGCTGCAATGATAGATGCAAGGCCTCCACTGATATATTCAACAGACCATGTCATCAATCCATTGGAGATACATAAAAGAAATATGCTTTGTACCGATATTCTTTTTAATACATCCCAGCCTGGTATCTTGTGTCCCTTTAATAAAAAGAAACCAACTAATATTGCCCCCGACAATAATTGACGAACACCTGCCAGGAACAAACCCGGTATATGTTCTGCCCCGATCCTGGCGGCGATATAAGTCGTTCCCCAGAAAAAGCTTACAATGGCTAATGCCATGTAAGCTTTGTGTAATTCTTTTTTCATGTGCTATACTTTAATATCCCCGTGGATAATTATTATGCAAAATTTCTTTTTATTTTTGTTTTGAAACAGATTCAGTTTTTGTATTTTTGACTATATCAGATTTTTTACATAGCCGGAATGTATTGTGTATGACCGGTGCATTATTAAATTTTTATCTTAAAAAATAAGTCATGAAAAGAAATGGTTTTACTACAGACGATCACAAATACATGCAGGTGGCAGATGGTTTAGAGAAAATGATTGCAGAAGAAGTGTTACGTATCGGTGACAAACTTCCTTCGGTAAGAATGCTTAGCGAAGAGTATGGAATAAGCATGGGTACTGCCTTCCAGGCTTATTATCATTTGGAAGGAAGAGGATTGATCGAGTCAAGGCCAAAGAGTGGTTATTATGTACGGTTTAACCACAACCGCTTCCGTGAGTTACCGGATTGTATCGAACCAAAACCATTATCGCATGACGTAAGTGTGAAAGAAATGATCACTTCTATTTATGGTGATATAACGGCGGGTGATGTTATCAATTTTGCATTGGCTGTTCCTGATGCTTCGTTGGTGCCTGCGGCAAAGATCAATAAATCTGTTTTGTATGCAGTGCGGAATACAAAGAACCATTGTATCAGTTATGAACATACACAGGGCAGTGCAGAATTGCGCCAACAGATCGCAAAGCTCTCCTTAAACTGGGGAGGAAAAGTAAAACCCACTGAAATTGTGATCACAAGCGGTTGCCTGGAAGCAGTGATGCTGTGTATTAAAGCTGTTACAAATTATGGTGATACGGTAGCAGTGGAATGCCCTACTTATTTTGGCATTTATCAATCCATTGAAAGTTTGGGATTAAAAGTAGTTGAGATACCATCCGACCCAAGTAATGGTTTGGATCTGAATGCACTTCAAAAAGCAATAAAAAAATACCCGATCAAAGCCTGTGTAACAGTACCTAATTTTAATAACCCACAGGGTAGCTGCATGAGTGATGAGAATAAAAAGAAACTGGTTGGCATCATCACAGAAAATAATATTCCATTGATTGAAGATGATACCTATGGTGAATTGTTCTTTGGAAAGAGCAGGCCAAAGGCATGTAAATATTTTGACACCAAAAACCTGGTGATGTATTGTTCCTCTTTATCAAAATCATTGGCACCGGGTTATAGAATTGGTTGGGCAATACCCGGGAAATGGGTGGATGAAGTAAAACAATTAAAACGGGTACAAAATATCAGCAGCCCCACACTTACACAGGCGGCCATGGCGCATTATTTAAAAAATGGCCGGTATGAATATCATTTAAAGAATTTAAGAAAAGCGCTGCATACACAAAGCCTTCTTTACATGCAGGCATTGATACAATATTTTCCTGCGGATACAAAAATTTCAAGACCGGCAGGTGGTTTTACTTTCTGGATCGAATTAAATCCCAAAGTAGATTCCTTCAAATTAAGAACAGAAGCGATGAAACATAAAATATCAATTGTGCCGGGAAAAATTTTCAGCGCCAGTATTGATTACAGCAATTACATTCGCATCAGTTTTGGAAAGCCCTGGAGCGATGATGCAGATTATGGATTGATGATGCTGGGGAAGATTATTAAGAAGGCAATAGGCAATTAGCAATGGTCAATGGTCAATGGTCAATGGTCAATGAAGCAAAATGCAAGGTAGCTTCAATCATACAAATCATATCAATCAAAAAGTAATCATCATCAAAAAATATCCATATTTACTATTCACAAAATGAAACAAACCTTAGCAAGCATTGCCATCGTTGTAAGGGATTATGATGAAGCCATTGAATTTTATACCAAGCAATTAGGTTTTGATCTGATTGAAGACACAATCTTAAGCGAAACAAAAAGATGGGTGCTGGTTTCTCCAAAAGGCTCTGATGGTTGCAAACTGTTATTAGCAAAAGGAGCTAATGAAGAGCAGCAAAGCAGGATCGGGAACCAAACAGGTGGCCGGGTGTTCCTGTTTCTGCATACGGATGATTTCTGGAGGGATTTTAACCACTACACTGCAAAAGGAATTGAGTTTGTTAGGCCACCATCAAAAGAGGAATATGGGACGGTGGCTGTGTTTAAGGATATATATGGGAATCTCTGGGATTTAATAGGCCCGGGAAGGCAGTGAACAGCGATAAGTTATCAGTGATAAGTTTTGCTGCAACCATTAAAATAAAACCCAAACATTTAGCAATTAAAAGTGTGTATTTCTGTGTATTCTAACCCATCAATGATCACCGGTCACTTTTCACCAACCACCTATAACTTTTCGTTGATTTTCCCTACCTTCCCCTTATGAAGCATTTCAAATTCTACACCAAAGAAGATATTCTCTCCCTTACCAAGGTTCGCCGGTACGAAACCAAGATAGGGGAGCGCTTGAAAAATATACAAACAGAAACAGACTGGGTGCAGCAACTGCAGCAATCACCTGCTAAGTTTGTGCTGCTGGGCATACCAGAAGATATAGGCGTAAAAGGCAATTATGGAATTGGGGGTGCAGATACAAACTGGCTCCCTTTTTTGTCTGCATTCCTTAATGTACAGAGCAGTGATTTTTTTACCGGGGAAGATGTTTTATTGCTAGGCCATTTTGATTTTGGTGATATAAAATATTTAATTGAGAACACGGCCTACGGGCAAAATGAATTGATCGATGCTTACCGCCATGCACTGCATTTAATTGATGAAGAAGTAGAAGCGATCATAAAAGTAATTGCAGCGGCTAAAAA
>JAZKGV010000166.1:9483-18494 GCA_040385725.1 Bacteroidota bacterium
GTGGCGGGCAAAACAATGCTTATCCCATTATTAAAGGTGTGGCAAAAGGCTTGCACAAGGCAGAAGTAATACAACTGGCGCAGGTAAATGCAATTAACCTGGATGCACATCCTGATTTCCGTACAACAGAGGGAAGGCACAGTGGTAATGGTTTCAGGTATGCCAATGAAGATGGTTTTCTTGGCAAGTATTGCAACATCTGCGTACATGAAAATTATATTCCACAAACAGTGTTGATGGATATTCACAATGACCCGTTCATTGATTATGTTACTTACGAGGATATATTTATAAGAGAAAAGAAGAACTTTATACAGGCTGTGGCACATGCTACCGGTTTTACAGAAGACACTTATACCGGCATAGAAATTGACCTTGACAGTATACAGGATGTACTAAGTAGTGCATCGGCACCATCTGGTATCAGTGCTTTACAGGCGAGGCAATATGTTACCTTTGCTGCACAGGATGCCAAAGTTGCCTATCTCCACATCTGCGAAGGTGCCACACAGTTGGCGGATGGCAGAAGAGATGAATCAACCGGCAAACTCATTAGTTATTTAGTGAGTGATTTTATTAAAGAAGCAACACAGGATTAAAAATGTTTGTATGAAATATTTTTTGTTGATAGTTTTTTTTGCCCCTGTTTTTTTACAGGCACAGCAGAATAAGAATAAAGAAGGGCTGGCAGCATCTCCATTACTGATGGCGCTTAGCCGTTTTGAATTTGGAGAGGATAAGCAATATGTTGGTAAAAAAGTACTTGATACTTTATATTATAATGATACAGGTAGTAAAACTATTAAAGCGATTGGTTATTTCGCTGTAGATAAGCAGGATAAAAAAACGGAATACAGGGTAGGAATGTGGAAAGAGTTTTATGAAAACGGAGCTATAAAATACGTTGGAAATTACAATATTCAGTATTTGCTGGTATCCTATTCTTCCAATACAGGAATAATCTATAATGAGTATAAGACGGGTGAATGGGTATATTATTATGAAAATGTGCAGGTAAAAGCAAAGGGCAGGTACAAGATCGTAAGGACGCCTGTTTCTACCGGTGTTGAAAGCCAGTATACAAAGTCGCCGGTTACAACAGACGATTGGGTTTTTTACAATAGCGAAGGAAAAACTTTAGCTAATAAAAAAGAAGTGATCGGCGAAGTAGAATAAGCAGCTTAAAGATTTTTTACAAACTCAGCTTCTTCTGCCACGCCATCCTTTCTCCAAACCTGTTTGCCATCTTTAAAAATAATAAATACGGGGAGGGCTGTTATATTGTAAGCTTTCAAAAGGTCTTCATCATTTCCACCATCCACTTTCAGAAGTTTAAATTTCCCTTTTGTTTCTAAACTTTTCAATACAGGCTCCATTTTTTTGCATGGCGGGCACCATTCAGCCCCAAAATCAACCAGCACTACTTTATCAGAATTGATGACAGCATTAAATTCATCAACCGTCATTTGTTTTTTATCACTCTTGCCTTCCAAACTTTTGTTTGCAGCTTTCCATGCATTGATACCACCGTTTAATTCATATACATTTTGAAAACCGGCATTTCTCATCTGCTTTGCTGCTGCGGCGCTTCTGCTACCGGCAAGGCAATACACATACACCGGTTTGCTTTTATCAACAAATGCAATGCGGTGGTTAAATTCTTCTTTGTTATTCCAGTCTGCCAGCAAGGATCCTTTTATATGTGTAACTGCATATTCCTTTGCTGTACGTACATCTAAAATTTGTACAGAATCTTTATTGCTGATACCTTTTTCAAATTCATCTGCCGACAGATCATTTTTTTCCTGTGCCGTGCAGGAAAATAAAATGAACGATAATTGAAATACGGCTGCGGCTTTTAAAAATGATCTCATATGGTAAAGGTAAAAACAAAAACGCCCCCAATAGGCGGGGACGTTTTATAATTTGCTTTAAAACAATTTACATAGGAGAAAGATATTGTGCATACGCATATCCTTCTTCTCCATCTTTGGTTTTTATCTTCCACCAGCTAGTGTCTGTTTTTTCAACCAGTGTTACAATTTCGTGGTGGGCAGCTTTACCAACAATAGCACCTTCAGTACTTGGGGCACTCCTGATGTTAAGGTTGGTTTTATCTGTGGTTACTTTTAATTGTGCACCTGCATCGGCTTTAATGTCGATGTTCATCATCAGGTCTCCGCTGGCCATGTTAGGATCTATCTTATCATATAATGCCCATAGCGAATCATAATCGGCAGTTGATTTTGCAGTGCCACTTACATGTAGGGTGCCATCTTTTTCTGCTACTGCCAGGTCTGCTACACCAAGTGTGTTGGCTGTTTGCAGCAATTCTGCATATTTATCTTGTAATGCCATTGTTTTAATTTTTAGTTTTTGATTAAAATTATTTTTTATCCAACAGTTTGCTTACATCTGATTTTACATTGGCCCTGTTCAGCATCTGCATAATTTTCATCCTGTCAGCTTTGGTAACTTCTCCAACCAGTATTGCTTTTTCACCTTCAAAGGTTGCTGTTACGCCAGGAATATCTTTTAAACCATCTTTTACTTTTTGCTGTGTGGCTTCATCCAGTGGTGTTGTTAAAGAAGCTGGCGCAGGTGGTGGCGGCGGCGGAGGTGGGGTAACACTGCAATTGTTTACAACAGACTTAACACCTTTGATCCCGGCAACAGTTTTTTCACACATCGCTTTGCAGGATTCGTCTTTACATTCTCCGCCAATAGTGGCCACGCCATCTTTTACATCAACCGTGCTGTTCATCATCATGGCATCTGCCTTCAGTGCTTTTTCAATTTCGGCTTTAATGTCGGCATCTTTTGGTTTGCAGCTTACAAACCCAATGGTAGCTGCTATGGCTACGGCAAGTAATACTTTGGTGAGTTTCATTTTTTATAGTTTAATGAAGTTTAAAGGAAGCTAAAATTCACTGATTACACAAGCAATCAGCATTATTTATTTATGAACGTTTAATAGTCTTAAAAAGAGGTAAAAAGGTTGCTTTCCGGCACGTTTATTTATGAAAACCGGTTTTGATTTTTAATGCTTCCACTACATTAAAAATAATAGGGCAAACAGGGTAGTACATCATGATACCAAAGAGACGATTGGTAAAATTATCCCTGTTTAAATGTGGAAATTCCCGGCAACCTTCAAAACGGTGTTCGTAAATGCTGCATTTTGTACCGCTTAAAAAATGGCAGGGTATTTTACTGATCACCATTTTTCCACCTGCGCTTTCATCAAGGTATTTTTCTTTGATGTCCTGCACAGTTGTTTGTAAATGTGAAGCAAGGTTTTCGGATTCTTCGGTGGTAACATTTATCATTAAACTTTTGCAGCAGTTGCCGCAGGCAGTGCAGTCTATTTGTGGAGTAATGGTATTATTGAGCTGGTGAACAAGTGTGTCAATGGCCTTGCCATCACTGCTCTTAAGAAATACACGAAAGCCGTCATTCTCATTTTCCCTTTCTTCAGCAAGGATTTTTATTTCATCAAGAGCGGTAACAAGATGTGGCAATATATTTATTTAAAAAAATGAGAAAGTGCTTTGGCAACACCATCATTGTTATTGGTGTCGGTAATAAAACCTGCGGATGATCGTATCTCTGCCGGTGCATTGCCCATCGCCACACCCATGCCTGCATATTCGATCATGCCTACATCATTGTAATTATCCCCAATGGCAATGGTTTCACTTTGATCGATGCCGTACATATCCATAATAAAACGCATCGCATTTGTTTTGGAAGCATCATGGTGCATGGCTTCTACATACTTTGGTTGCGATTTATAAACATTCAAGCTACCCTTAAAAACCTGCTGCATTTCTTTCTCCACATCAAGAATTACGTTTGGGTCTCCTGCAATTAATATTTTATTAGGGCCGGTTTGCTTTTGCTCCCAGATTTTAATTGTTTTATCAAATGGTTGTATGGTGATGGGTACAGGTGTTATCTTTTGTTCTTTTTTAATAGCGGCTGTTTCTGCAACAGCGTACCAATCCATCTGGCTATAATACATTACAGATACCCGGAATTTCTCTGACAGGTCATGGATCACTTCTGCAGGAGGAAGTGGCATACTTACCTGGTAAATAATTTCTCCTTTGTGATATATATAACCGCCGTTGAGGCTCACTACCGGAATATCTTCAGGAAAAATATGATTAGTAATCGGCAACATGCCATGCAATGGCCTTGCAGAAATAGGAATGATAAGTATGCCTTTGGCAAGAAGTTTTTGAATGGCCTGTTTTGTGGTATGGCTCACCGTATGATCTTGCCGCAGCAATGTGCCATCCATATCTGTAAAAACAGCTTTGTACATAAGCAATAAAAAAGTTTGCTAAAGTATGAATGAGAAAGGGCTTAAAAAAATATTTAATCACCACGAATGACTTTAGCCACGAATTACACAAATCCACACAAATCATTTTTTTCGTGTTAATAAGTGTAATTCGTGGCTAACCACAATAAACAAACCCGGCAAAAAAGCCGGGTAATTGTTCATTGTGCTGGTAATACGGATTAATATGTTACAGGTTAATACCAAAAAACACCAGTGGGTTAAACCTGTTGGCACGTGCGGTATATTCCACCTCCCTTATTTTTTCGGCTGCTGTTTTTTCTTTTTCTCTTTCGGCATTTAATGTATAACCAAGCGAAGGCAGGTTTACAGAAATACCCTGGTGCTGTACCAGTACCGTATGGTTATTATAGCCCGTGATACTTCTTTCCACCACTCCAACTCTTTCACTTGCGCTTACAGCAATTTTTTCAAGACTGATGGTGCTGTAATTATCACACATCATTTTTATAGCATTTATTTCATCGCTGTTAATAACAGCCGGTTCGCTTTTCCAGTACAGCGTATTTAGAACGTAGGGCTTACGCTTTACTTTTTTCAGATCTTCCGGTTGCACTTTTACAAATATGTACGAACTGAAAAGCGGACCGAATTCCTTTGAACTTCTCGATACATTTTTTATTTCAAGAATAGTGAATGGGCAATAATTTTCAATGCCTTCTTTGTTAAGGATTGCTGCCACCTTACGTTCTTTTTTCTTTTTTGTACAGATTACATACCAGTTGCGTTCCATTGTGTTTTCATTTACGGGTGATGATTAAAATGGCTTCGTTTACCGCCAAAAGCTTGCATAGTTTGCAGCAGGTAAGGAAGTTGATACTGGTTATCCATTAAAATGCCAAATGGCTAATGCGTTGAAAACGAGTAAGTAAGAGAAGGTATCGGAAGATAAGGTTTCCGTTTAATGGACGCTGGTTTTAGAATGTGGAAGAAAGTTGGAAGGCTTATAAGTTTGGATTATTCACTAATCAGCAATTACCGGCAGCTGCTTTACACAGCATTATGATTGTTTAGCTTATGCAGTTCAAGAATGGTTCTTTTGCCATCTTCGCTTTCCCTGAACATGGGCGCAAACTTCCGGTTGAAAATTATTTCGTTAAAAGTGTAGGATGTACGTTGTTGCACATAATTGCTGAATACATCATCAAAGCCACGAAGTGATATGTATAGTTCTGCATCTGCATTTTTCATGTCTTCTGCTGTAAAACCAAAGAAAGGGCTGTCCTCATCAATCGGGTGTACCACCGTCCAGCTCATCGACATGTTTTCAACCCTGCTTCTTTCCAGTTTAAGGCTGAAGTATTTGTAATCCGGTTTATCATTTTCTATCAACAGCAACCCTGTATTCACCCTTATTTCCACATCGGTAAGCGTATGTTTGTCTTTAAAAGCAGCAAAGCGGAACATTAATCCTTTTCCTTCTTTGTAAGGGCTTATGAGTGCATGATCACTGAAAACAAGATAGCTCCTTGGCTTGGAAAAACGGCCATAGATCAAACCTGTTGCAATCGCCAATGAAAGAAACCCTGTTAATGCTTCAAGCCCGGCAACAAAATTAGCAGCATCACCTACGGGGTACACATGGCCATAGCCAACGGTGGTAAATGTTTGCATACTGAAATAAAAAAGCTCCTTAAATGTTTGCCAGTTGGAAATATTGGTAAGACCGTCAAATTTATCAGCACCGAATGTGAAATAGATAGTACAGAACAGCAGGTTGATGGCGATAAAGAAAATAAAAATCACCAATATAAATTTCCACTGCGGCAGGTTGAGCATATCATTAAAAATGCTAAACCTTTTTCTAAAAGGCATTCCTTCTTTCACTAAGTTGAAGCTGCCATCTTTATTAATAAAACGGCCGCCGGTATCGCTGCTGTTACTGGCAAAACCGGTATCATTGTTTTGTTTTGAAAAGGGATTTATTTTTTTATACAGCGACATAATACTGGTAATAGAAATGCTTACTGGTGTTCGTTGTGATGCTGATCGTCCAGTTCAATTGGCTGGCCGCAGTGTGGGCAATCAAAGTGTTTTTTCTTTTTTACTTTATTGATCTCTTCTAAAAAACCGGAGGTGATGATGCCTGCTGGTAATGCAAAAATAGCCAGTCCGGAAAATGATATTATTCCTGATAATATTTTACCTGTTGTTGTAATGGGCACCATATCGCCATAGCCAATGGAAGTAACGGTTACCACTGCCCACCATAAAGTGGCTGGTATGCTGGAAAAAACTTTTGGCTGTGCGTCATGCTCCGCAAAATAAAGCAGGCAGGCACCAATAATGATGATAAAACTGATGAGTACAAAACTTAATTTTAATTCACTGGCCCTCGATTTAAAAACATTTTTCACCACTTTAGCTGATTTCATATAAGCCGTTAAGCGGAACAAGCGAAAGAAACGCAGCAGCCTTAATATTCTCAATATCCTCAGATCGAAACCAATTATTGTATGCAGGTAAAAGGGGAGGATGGCCAGCAGGTCAATAATAGCATCTAATGAAAGCATGTACCGCAGGCGCCCATGAAAACTGTGTTTAAACCTTGGATCATGGTTGCTGCTCCACACACGAAGAATGTATTCGATGGTAAAAATGATAACTGATACCGTATCGAATATGTGGAAGAAATCCTGGTACTCATCATGAATAGGCTGTACTGTTTCAAGCATTACTGCTGTTACGTTCAGTATAATTAGGATGATGATAAAACCATTGAGTATTTTATCCCAACGGGTATCACCCAGTTCAGGATGAAGCAGTATATGGATCTTTTGCTTGGTTGAGTGATACATTGCAGCAATGTGTTTTGGCGGCAATAAAGTTAGGGATTATCAGGTAGCAACAAATAAGTATGCCGGCTGTATTGATAATTAAAACCAGGAGGCGTTTTTGTTGAATCAACATTCTAAATTATATTGCAACCATGAAATATTTAACTCTTACCGCAATCATCCCTATCATCCTGTTTTCTTCCTGTACCAAAGAAGCTATTGATGATATCACAGGCAACAGCAATTGCCCTGCAAAAGGCAACATTGAAATTACTACCAACAGCCCGGTAATAGTTGGCTGGCCGCTTACTTTATCATCCCTTGAATACATGGAATATTTGTACAAGTGGGAAGGCCCAAATGGGTTTTTGATAAACTATAATTTTCATTCGAGTGAAGCAGACGACCAGGGAAAACTGGTTACCACTTTTGCTGATTCCGGAATGTACAGGCTACAATTGCGTGACTCAGATGGCTGCATTGTATATGAGGGAACAACCAGGGTGGAAATTATAGATGCACCAACCGCACCATGCAACGTTGCCAATAATACTTCCACTTCTTCTGTAGTGGGTGTGGGTGGCAGTACTTACACCAGTGTAAATGGTAACGGCAGTGGCGATTACTATACAATAGACGCATCTGGTGGAGGAGAAGTGTTGACAGTAAGATTTCTTGGAGATGCAACACCAACACCGGGTGTTTATAAATCATCGGGTGGCTGGTTTCCATTTGAAAGCAGGCAGGTAGGCATATTTGTACATACAGGCATTGTTGATTTTGTAATGCATCCTGATTTTGATGTTTATGTAACTAATGTGGGCGGTAAAACACAGGTTAGTTTCTGTACCTGTAGTTTTTCCAATCCAATCAGCAGCACGCCTATTAATATTTCTGCAAAACTTACAGAGCGTTAAGCAAATTGTATTTTAATGCCTGTTGGCCATCGGTATCATATCTGTGAGTTCGGTTATCTTAACCGGTCTTTTCAGTTCAATACTTTTACGGGCCGCTATGCCGATCAATATTGACATGGCGCCTTCTCTTGTGCCAGCCATTACATGGTGAGGGTTATCATTTTTATCAGCAAATATTCTCCGCTGCATTCTTATATCACCGCCGCCATGGCCGCCTTTTATTTTGGGCGTGGTAAACACTTCATGTTTGTCAGCAAAATTATCCATCACCATTATCTCTCTTACTTCACCCGGTATAGCATCGTCGGCCTGTGTCATTTCCATGGCATGTTTTTTCGATTGGTCTTCCGGCAGTTTTTGCAGGTATGGAATATCTTCCCATGTTTCAATTCTTCCTTTCATTCCATTAAAAGCAATTTGCCATCCTTCGTAAGGAGAGTAGGTGGTTAAAGAATAATTGGCAACCGCACCATTGGCATAAACAATTTGTGCACTCATTTTATCAAAAATGTCGATCTCGTTCCTGAACACACAGCCATCTCTTAAATATCCATCGTGTTGTTCGTTTTTTACATAGAGGTTGGTAAGGCGTTCATCTTTTAAAACATCCCAATAAAATCTGCAATTATTTTTATGTTCACAGCTTCTGCAGTTGGTGCCACGAAAAGCATTGTTCTTTCCATAATGATCGAGAGTGCCATAAGCATTTACTTCCACCGGCTCTGAATTGAGCCACCAGTTCAACAGGTCAAAATGGTGTGTTGATTTGTGTACGAATAATGAATTGCTGAATTGTTTCAAACCATGCCAGCGGCGGAAATAATCTGCACCATGGTGCACATTCAGGTACCAGTTAAAATCAACAGAAGTGATCTTCCCTATGCGGTTGCTATGCAATATTTCTTTCAACTGCATATTATGTACACTATGCCGGTAGTTAAAAGCCAC
>JAZKGV010000167.1:0-27537 GCA_040385725.1 Bacteroidota bacterium
AGCTATACCGCAAATAAAAACGGGCACCTAAAGATGCCCGTATTGCAAAAAAGGTCACTTCTTAGTTGATCACTATTTCTTTCTTTACATTTTCCTTACCAGCAATTACCGGTAGCGTTACCTGCAACACACCATCTGCGTATTTGGCAGAAATGTTTTGAGTGTCGATACTTTCATCCAAAGTAAAGCTGCGTTTAAAACCACCACGACTGTATTCCCTCAACACCCATTCAGGGCGGGGGAAACCTTCCGGTGGTGTGTAAGAGATGGTTAGCTCATTTCCATTCACATCTAAATGAAAATGTTCCTTGATACGTCCGGGTGCAAATAGCAGCAATTCATAAGTGCTGCCTGTTTTGTAAATGTTTACGGCTGCCCGTTGCATGGAAGAGCGGATAAATCCCGGCCTGGCGGAATTTCCGTAGTGGTTGCCTTTTGCGGCGCATGACTGATTGTAGTGCATGGTTTTTTCGTTTTAGTTAAAAAATAGATTAACAGGAATGATGCTGAAAAAATAATGCCGTTTGCTTTTCTATGCAAATGTGTCAGTTCTGTTGCCACGGAAACACGGAAGGATGTTTAGAGTAGTGCAAGCAGAAAAAAATCCGTGTCTCCGTGGCAATTATATTCCTCATAAATTGCGGCAAAGAATTTTATGGCAAAAGAAAAAATAAGATGTAGCTGGTGTTTAAAAGACGATCTCTATAAAAGTTATCATGATAATGAATGGGGAACACCACTACACGATGATCAGAAATTATTTGAACTGCTTTGTTTGGAAGGTGCACAGGCAGGACTAAGCTGGTACACTGTTTTAAGTAAGAGAGAAAACTATCGAAAAGCATTTGACAATTTCGATGCTGTAAAAATGAGTAAATACAATGCAGCAAAAATTGAAAAATTATTATTGGACGCAGGTATTATAAGAAACCGTTTAAAAGTAAATGCCTTTGTTACCAACGCTAAAACTTATTTAGCAATACAAAAAGAGTTGGGAAGCTTTGACAAATATATCTGGCAGTTTGTTGGTGGTAAGCCGATAACAAATGATATAAAAGGAATGGGAAGCGTTCCTGCAAAAACTGAAATATCAGATACAATGAGTAAAGACTTACTGAAAAGAGGGTTCAAGTTTGTTGGCTCTACAATTTGCTATGCCTTTATGCAGGCAAGTGGAATGGTGGATGATCATATAACTGATTGCTGGAAAAAGAAGAAAAGAAAATAATTTGATAAAAAAGAAAGCCGTGATAATTTATCACGGCTTCACTATTTAGTATGAAATACTTTTATTTTCCAAAACGTTCTGCCACTTTACCCCAATTCACAACACTCCAGAACGCAGCTAAATAATCTGCCCTGCGGTTTTGATAATTTAAATAGTATGCATGTTCCCACACATCACATCCAAGCAAAGGCGTTCCTTTTACTTCAGCCACATCCATTAAAGGATTATCCTGGTTAGGCGTACTGCTTACTTCTAATTTTCCGTCTTTTACTATCAGCCATGCCCAGCCGCTTCCAAATCTTGTCATGCCTGCAGCATTAAATTTTTCTTTGAAAGCATCAAAAGAACCAAAAGCTGCATTGATAGCATCACCTAAAGCACCGGATGGAGCGCCACCTGCATTGGGCGCTAAACTTTCCCAGAAAAAACTGTGGTTCCAGTGTCCGCCGCCGTTATTACGAACTGCAGGTGAAATACTGCCTGCACCTTTTACCAGGTCTTCCAGTGATTTATTTTCATGCTCCGTTCCGGCAATAGCCTTGTTCAGGTTATCTACATAAGCCTGGTGGTGCTTGCCATGGTGGATCTGCATTGTCTTTGTGTCGATGTGTGGCTCAAGCGCTTCATGTGCATAAGGCAGAGCCGGTAGTGTAAATGCCATAACTAAAGTTTGATTATTGATTAATTAATTATTGATTATTGTTGCCTTTGATAAAGCAGGCATTAAAATTACAAACTGCTTTCTCAATATGTTCTCTTTTGTATTATTTCTTTCTTATTTCGCAAGCTATCGTTTGCTTCTAAAAAAATCTTTCATCAGCATGGCACATTCATCCGCCATTAACCCACTCTCTACAATTGTTTTAGGATGAAAAGGGCTGTTGCTGCCGGTTGTATGGCGATAACCATTTTTTTCATCCGATGCTCCATATACCACACGGCCAACCTTGCTCCAGTACAAAGCGCCGCTGCACATTACGCAGGGCTCCACAGTTACGTACAAAGTGGCTTCAGGCAAATACTTGCTTCCTAAAAAATTAAAAGCAGCGGTTAATGCAATGATCTCTGCATGTGCCGTGCTGTCATTCAGTTTCTCCACCTGGTTGTAGCCACGGGCTATGATGCGTTCATTCATCACAACAACCGCACCAACAGGAACTTCATCTTCTTCAAAGGCTCTTTGTGCTTCCCTTAAAGCCTGTTTCATAAAATGTTCGTCTGTCATAAAATATCATTTAACTAAACTTCCTACACCCACTAAACTTTCTAAACCTGTTACTCATACAGGTAACTCATCATCACTTCATCAATAAACCTACCCTCGCTTTTCAAATGCGTAAATTTTCTCAGTACGCCTTCTTTTACAAAACCAACTTTCTCATACAAGGCAATTGCCTTTTCATTAAAAGTGGCAACGCTCAGTTCTATCCTCAATATGTCCATCGTTTTGCCCAGTTCAATTATTTCCTTCATCATCTGTGATCCGTATCGGTTGCCTGAAAAAGAAGGATCAATGGCCAGCCCGCCGAGATAAGCTTTATGTGAATCCCTATGTTCCTGTTTTATAAATTTAAACATTCCCCTTGCTGCACCATCCGCTTCAAAAATATAAATGATGTTGCGGTTTATAAGATCCTCAAAGACCGGCATGAATGTATCCGTATCCATTTGTTCATACAATAAATAAGGATTTACCAACGGGTGCATATAAAGATTGTAAACAAAATCGAAGTCTGCCGGCGTAATATTCCTCGTCATGGTTCCGAAGATAAACAAACGGAACTTTATTATCATTAGAATAAAAGCAGCCGGTTTTAATCACCTAATTTTATAAGCAATAATGTCTGAATCATGACTATACAATCACAGTTAGATGCCATGCGGAATTATTTTGACAGCGGCGTTACCAAAACGCATGCTTTCCGTAAGCAGCAGTTAAAAAAATTAAAACAGGCTATCGAGAAATACGAACCCGAAATTTATGCAGCATTGCACAGCGACCTGAAGAAAAGTGCTGAAGAATGTTGGGTAACAGAAAATGGCATTGTGATCTCAGAATTAAATCACGCCATCAAAAACCTTTCTGTATGGATGGCAACTGAAAAAGTAAAGACGAACTTATTAAATGTTCCTTCATCCAGTTTTGTTTTAAAAGAACCGTTGGGGGTGGTGCTTATCATTGGCCCATGGAATTATCCATTTCAATTGTTGATCAATCCATTGGTAGGCGCTATTGCCGCCGGCAATTGTGTGGTATTAAAGCCCAGCGAGTTTGCGCCGGCCACCGCCGCTGCTATGAAAAAAATAATTGAAGAAACTTTTACAAAAGAATATGTATTGTATGCAGAAGGTGATGGTGCTAAAGTGATACCGGAGATGATGAACAATTTTACGTTCGATCATATTTTTTATACCGGCAGTACCGCAGTAGGAAAGATCATTTATAGAATGGCGGCAGAAAAATTAGTGCCGGTTACTTTAGAACTCGGTGGCAAAAGCCCCTGCATTGTAGAAAGCGATGCAAACATAAAAGTAGCTGCAAGACGCATTGCCATCACAAGTTTCAGCAACGCCGGGCAGATGTGCATAGCACCAGACTATGTGTTGGTGCACCAAAGCAAAAAAGAAGCATTGATAAAAGCGCTGAAAGAATGCCTGGTTCAGTTTTACGGAACCAATCCAGGTGAACATGATAACTATGGACGCATCATCAACGAAAAACAGTTTGACCGCTTAGTAAAATATGTAGAACAGGGAAAGATTGTGCATGGCGGCAATTATGATAAAGCCACACTGTATATTGAACCCACCATACTTGAAAACGTAAGCATGGATGATACAGTGATGAAGGAAGAAATATTTGGCCCTATATTGCCTGTATTATCTTTTACTACAAAAGAGGAAGCACTTAAAATAATTGAGCAAAATAAAAACCCATTGTCTTTTTATGTGTTTACATCTTCAACAGCAAAAGAAAAAGAATGGTTAGGCAGCGTGGCATTTGGTGGCGGCTGTGTCAACAATGCAAGCTGGCATTTCACCAACCATCATTTGCCTTTTGGCGGACGGGGCTTCAGCGGTACCGGCCTGTATCATGGCAAAGCATCCTTTGATACTTTTACCCATAAAAAATCTGTGATGAAAACACCTGCCTGGTTTGACCCTTCAATAAAATACCCGCCATTTAAAGGAAGGTTGAAACTGTTTAAATGGGTGCTGCGGTAAAAACAGGTTCCCACAAAGGCGTAAAGTCACACAGAGCTTTCCTTTGTTTCTTCGTTCCTTTGTGAGATAAATATTCATACAAATAATTGAACTGATATGACCATTAGACAGCAATTTTTAAAAACGGTTTACCCCATCTGGATGTGGCTCAACAAAAACAACAAACGAAACAACGAAGTATTGCGAAACAAAGAAGTGCCGCCTCCTGTTTCTTTTTATAGTTTAAAAGCTGTGAATGGTTATGGACTACTATTTGATTTTTCGGTATTGAAGGGAAAGAAAGTAATGATCGTAAACACAGCTTCGGATTGTGGCTATACAGGCCAGTATGAGGAACTGGAAAAAATTCACCGGCAATACAAAGATGGTTTGGCAATACTTGCCTTTCCTACCAATGATTTTGGTGGGCAGGAGAAAGGCACTGATGCAGAAATAGCGGAATTCTGTAGTCATAATTATCACATCAGTTTCCCGGTAATGTCAAAAACTACGGTGCATGTATCAGCCGAGCAAACGCCGGTTTACCACTGGCTTACCAATGCATTGAGTAATGGCTGGAACAGCAAAGCGCCTTCCTGGAATTTTGCCAAATACTTAATTGATGAAGAAGGCAAACTGGTAAATTATTTCGGGCCTTCCATTTCTCCTGCCAGTAAACAAGTGATTGAAGCGGTGGAGAAAAGTTAAGAGCAATAAAATATTTAACTCCGCCCTGGCCCTTCTGTAAAAATTATAAAAGTTCCAGGGTAAAATGAGACATCACCCTGGAACTTTTCGTAAAATTAAAAGTATATATGCCTGAACTACGGTGTAAAACTTACAAGCTCCAGTGTATTTTGCAATAAAAAGGTACCGGGTGTAGGTTCGTCGTATCCATCCAGCTTAACAATCATATAGGCATCATTGTACCACACTTTGTTCAGGCTCCCACCACGGTCAAGGGTTTCAGCATAAAAGCAAGACACAGCGCCCTTGGGCACATTTACTGTTTGGTTCAGCCCTTTTACCGTGTAGTCGTGAGCGTTACTTAGTGAATTGGTAACCGTCCAGGTGTCGTTTACAGCCGCAGGCATTTTCAGGTAAAGCTGGGATACATTATTTTCAAAGACCTGGTAACCGGTGGATGTTTTGCGTATGTAACCGGTATCAGTTCCCAGGCCTGTAATTTCAGCCACTGTTACAAACCAGGTCTCTCCTCCAATCACTTCCTCCCTTAAAAATGTTATGCTGTAGTCGTATGTTTGATGGATTACTCCGGCGGTAGTGTAGTAGTTGATTTTATATGCTAATACACTTCCAATTTTTATAACATCTGCAGAAGCAGGTGATGGCGTATCTTTTTTACAGGAAAGTATGGATACCATTACTCCCAGGAATAACATTGCTCTTTTCATATTTACATTTTTAAGTGAACAGCAATGGTAAACTTCCTTTCTAAGCATTAGGATGTGAGAAAAGTAGTAGCAGTATATAAATACCTTTAACTAATCGCTTAAGGCTGCCTGTGTCAATACAGCTAATTTCATTTTTCAAATGAAGAACAAATGAGAAAGAATATTTTTTGCCAGTTTATTATAGGCACAGCGGCCATGCTGCAGGTAACAAGTTGCAACAGCCAAAATAAAACAACTCCCGGAAAAAGCAACCCCGATAGTAAGAAAGCAGCATCAGGTGAATACGCAGAAGGGAAAGATTATACTGAATTTACGAGGGCAAGGATATTGGATAAAGTTGGTTTTAACCAACCTGTAGAAGCATTCAGCCTTTTATTACCAAAGAACTGGAAAGTAGATGGCAATGTAATATGGAACCAGCCTGGTACCACTTGCGCCGGCAATAACCAATCTGTAAAAGCATCTTCACCTGATGGGAAATACAGTTTTGAAATGTTGCCTAATGATATGTGGGGTTATAATACGGATCCGCAAATGGACCAGTTTAACAGGAGCCAGCCAATGGTTAAGTATTGCTGGTATGGCCAACCGATGAATGCAGAAGCCTATTACAAAAATGTGTTTGCACCAAATGAATTGGGCAACCCACAGTTGATAAGTATCAATGAAAATCCCGGCGGCGTAAATGCAATGGAGGAAAGCAATAACAAAACAAGACAGGAACTGATGCGGTATGGAGCATCGCAGGTAAACTTTACTCCCAGTGCCGTATATGCAAAAGTAAAATGGAGCAACGGCCAGGAAGGTATTGTATTATGTGCTGTAAATATTATTACAACCAATGTGCCTAATACATACACCGGCACCAGCACAACAATTTACACCAGCATCGCAACAGAAAGAGTGGTATTGAAATATCCTGCATCAGAAAGCAGCAAAGCCGCTAATTTAATAAGTATGATAATGAGCAGTGTAAGGACTAACACAGCATGGAAAAGCAGCGTTGATAATTTCTGGCTCAGTGTACGGCAGCAAAAGCAGATAGCACACATTGGTAAAATAAAAATGATGGATGAACAAACCAGGCAAATGGGGGAAAATGCTATTAAGAAAGGACAACAGAACTTAAATGCTATGGATGCCAATATGCGTAACTGGGAAGCATCGCAACAATCGCAGGACCGCATCCACACCAACTTTGTAAAGGCCATACGGGAAGTGGAAACCTACAAAGACGAAACCGGAAGAATAGAATTAAGTTCAGGGTATAATCATGCCTGGAGCAGAAGCGATGGCGGTAGCTTTATCATGAGTGACAATCCTAATTTTGACCCTTCTTCCGTATTCCAGGACCAGCAATGGAAAGAGATGAAAAAAGTAGAGTAGCGGTAAAGAGAACAACAACAAAATTTAAAGGCAGCAAACCTTATAAGAGGGTAACTCATTTCTTGCCATACTCATGCTCCCAAAAATCTGCTTGTTTTATACCCAGTGCCACCGGGTCAAATACAGGGTCTTTGCCTTCTTTCTTTTGTTTTTCATAGTCTTTCAAACTTAATAACGCAGGTTTTTGCAGTATGATGATAGCAACCAGGTTCAGCCATGCCATTATGCCCACACCCATATCACCAAGATCCCAGGCAATAGTGGCAGTACGTATACAACCAAAAAACACTGCCACCATAATCCCGATCTTTAACAGGAACACCGGCAGTTGGCCTCCTTTTTTCCGGGTGATATAGGCAACATTGGTTTCAGCAATATAATAGTAGGCCATCAAAGTAGTAAAGGCAAAAAAGAAAAGGGCGATGGCAACAAAATAGCTGCCCATGCCCACATATCCTTCATGAAATGCCTGCTGCCCACTGCTAAATGCCTTGTCTATCGCCGCCTGTGTGTAGGTGGCGCTGCCATCCACATGCTTTATACCATCCTGCATATAGTACACACCGCCATCCACCAGCAAATTGCCATCAGTGCCTTTTACGTTATACATGCCTGTTATGAGTATCATAAAAGCGGTGGCCGAGCAAACAAAAAGCGTATCAATGTAAACAGAGAATGCCTGTACCAATCCCTGCTTGGCAGGATGGGTTACTTCAGCGGCGGCGGCGGGATGAGAGCCGGTACCCTGCCCGGCTTCGTTACTATACACACCACGCTTTACCCCAATGGTATCATAGCACCGATAATGCCGGCAAAAGTTGCCTTGGCCCCAAAAGCGCTGGAAAAGATGAGTGCAAATACACCCGGCACTTTATCATAATTGATCGCTACGACTACCACGGCCAGGATGATGTAGGCAAGTGCCATAAAGGGGACCACAAATTCTGCCACTTTTGCAATGGATTTAATACCACCGAAGATGATGAGGCCCAGCAATACTGCCAGCAATATGCCCGTATAGGTATGGGGTATATGAAAGGCGCTTTTTACCGCAGATGCAATACTGTTTGACTGCACACCCGGCAGCAAAAGCCCACATGCCAGTATAGTGCTTACAGCAAACACAGCGGCATATACTTTGCCGGTAGTTTTATTTTTAAATCCTTTTTCAATATAAAACGCAGGGCCACCCCTGTATTGTCCCTTCTCTTTTCTTTTGTATATCTGTCCCAGGGCAGATTCAACAAAGGCAGAGCCGGAGCCAAGGAATGCAACAGCCCACATCCAAAAAACAGCACCAGGGCCGCCAATAAAAATAGCAGTGGCCACACCGGCAATATTACCTGTACCCACCCTGCCAGACAAAGACACTGCCAGCGCCTGGAATGATGAAATGCCGGCGGCAGACTTATCTCCTTCCATCATTGTTTTAAACATATCCTTAATAAGCCGCACCTGGAAAAAACGCAGACGGATAGAAAAATAAATACCTGCCAGCAACAACAGGTAAATAAGTGCATTACTCCAGATGATATTGTTGGCAGTTTTTACAAAGGCTTCAAAATTTTCCATGCAGTTAGCTGGTTTATGCTACAGCAATATAAAACTTATTCAGCTCACTTCATGTGAACGGCAAAAGTGTAATGTATTGTTGTTTTCATACCGTTATGTTTTGGAGTTACTATCCTCAAAATATAAACTTCCACCTTTGCGGAAGACAAACCATTTTTAATTTCAATAAACACAATTCCATAATTTTATAAAAACAAATGCAATGAAGCAAAACAACATCTTATACATTTTATCCAATGGCCGTGTAGCAGCCATCAATAAAAAAGACGGCACCATCATTTGGGAAGTAAAGCTGAAACAGCATGGACTTTCCAACTTAACACACAGCGTTGGGCAGATAACAGTGGAAGACAATAAAATTTATATAGGCTGTGCAGGCATACTCGTTTGCTTAGATACCAAAGACGGCTCGTTAATATGGAAGAACGAACTGAAAGGCTGGGGTTTTGCTTTTGTAAGCATGACCAATGTGAATAGCGATGCTGCTGGTGCAGCTATTAAAGCAGCAAGTGATGCAGCAGTGGCGGCAACTTAATGAAGAATAATTTTTCATTGTTACATTGAAACAATAGCAACCTGATTAAGATACGGGATGCTTAATTTCGCTGACTGATAATTTAAAGAATCGCCATGCCGTTAGCTGAACGAAGCAAACAACAAAATTTTTTTCTCATCCTTATCCTTGGCGCACTCAATACTATCACGCCGTTTTCAATTGATATGTATTTACCTGCGTTCCCCCGTATCGCCAGTGACTTTAATACCACTATAGAAAAAGTTGCACTATCAGTATCTACTTATTTTTTAGGTTATGCAGTTGGACAAATTATATACGGTCCCTTACTGGACAGGTTTGGAAGAAAACCTCCTTTATACGTCGGGCTATTATTATATATCATTGCCACCATCGGTTGTTTTACCACAAGCACTATTGAAGCATTATGGGTGATACGTTTTATCCAGGCATTGGGTGGTTGTGTTGCATCTGTTGCGGCGATGGCGATGGTAAGAGATTTTTTCCCGGTGGAAAAAAGCGCCAGCGTTATTTCATTTTTGGTGTTGATATTGGGAGCATCACCCTTATTGGCACCTACGGTTGGTAGTTTTATTATCGATTGGTGGGGATGGCATTTTGTTTTTATCATGCTGGCAGCTATTACGTTCATTATTTTGCTGGCAGTATTTTTCTTTTTGCCCGAAGGGCATGCTCCAGATAAAACGATCTCACTAAAGCCATCACCCATTATCAAAGGCTTTAAAGAAGTATTGACAAACCCACGTTTTTATGTGTTTGCTTTGGCTGGTAGTTTTTCTTTCTCAGGGTTGTTTGTATATGTGGCGCATTCGCCTGCGATATTCATGGATCATTTTCATTTGAGTGGAAAACTATACGGTGCTGTGTTTGCTTTATTGTCGGTAGGATTTATTGGTGGCAGCCAGATGAACCATATTCTTACAAAAAAATTCAGCAATCAACAGATATTAAAAACGGTGTTGATCGTACAGGTTATCATTGCAACCCTGTTTTTAACCGGCTCTGTAAAAGAATGGTATGGATTAACAGTAGTGATCGTATTTCTTTTTATACTGCTTTCCTGTTGTGGTATCACTTATCCAAATGCGGCAGCGCTTTGTATGGCCCCGTTTTCAAAAAATGCAGGCACCGCTTCTTCATTGCTGGGCTTTATACAAATTGGGATTGGTGGATTGATATCGGGCAGTGTGAGCATGTTGCCTTTTGATGCCATTACGGCAATGGCTTTTGTGATGGCTTCCACCACTATCATTGCATTGATAATTTTATTGTCTGGTAAAACAGCATTGAAGCGGCAATAACAAGGAATGTTTTTTTATCTTCCCATCCATCCGCCATCCACAGTCAATATAGTTCCATTCACATAATCTGAAGCTGGCGAGGAAAGAAATACAAATGGGCCGGTAAGGTCTTCGGGAGTACCCCATTTTCCTGCAGGGATACGGGAAAGGATAGCCGTATTTCTTTCCGGATCGGTACGAAGTTGTAAAGTATTGTCGGTAGCAATATAGCCAGGCGCAATACCATTTACAGTGATACCATATTTTGCCCATTCATTTGCAAATGCTTTTAGTAACGATGCAATGGCACCTTTGCTGGCTGCATAGCCCGGCACATTTATACCACCCTGGAAACTTAAAAGCGAAGCGGTGAAAACGATCTTGCCGTATTTGTGTTGCAGCATTTGTTTGCCGATCTCTCTTGTAATAATGAATTGTGCATTCAGGTTAATATCAATGATGGTATCCCAGTATTCATCAGGATGTTCTGCTGCAGGCTTACGCATAATGTGGCCTGCGTTGTTGATAAGGATGTCAATTTTTGGATGGTCCTTTACAACAGCATTTAAAAATTTGTAAAGAGAATCCCTGCTTGTAAAATCTGCTTTATACGGGTAGAATTTTTTTCCTGTTGCCAATACTGCTTTTTCCACTTCACTGTCTTTATCGGGCATGCTGCTGCTTACACCAATAATATCTGCACCGCTATTTGCCAATGCAACAGCGATCGCCATTCCTATTCCTTTGTTGCATCCTGTTACCAATGCAAGTTTGTTGTCAACCCTGAAGTTTATCATATTTATTTAGGTAATTGTTGAATTGCTATATTGCTAAATTGCTGGTGGAGTTCTATTCCTAAAAGAGCCAGCAACAATTTAACCATTTAACAATTGAGCTCGTTTTTTAAGCCTGAAAATTAATGAAGGCCAATGCTCTATGCAGATTCTCTCACAAACAATTCTGTGTTCAACACCTTTGTTTCAAACTCTGTGATCGGCCTTTTACTTTCAATGATCTTTATCAAAAGTTCTGTTGCTACCTGGCCCATTTCAAAAGCAGGCTGCCGTATGGTTGTTAATGGGGGATTGAAAATTTCCGGCACATTAGTATTGGTAAAACCAACGACTGCAATATCATCCGGGGCTTTCAGATCCAGTTTTTTCATGGCGCTTAACAAACCTGTTGTAATCCTGTCACTGGCAGTTACCACGCCATTAGGTTTTTGTTTAAGCGATACCAGCTTTTGCAATGCTTCTTCAATTTCTTCTGACACCATACCTCCATGCGGACAATGCTGCACATATTTTTCGTTGAAAGCAATATTATTTTCTGCCAATGCTTTTTTATAACCTTCCAGTCTTTCGCCAGTGATGGAAAGTGTAGCAGCACTGGTGATATGTGCAATTTTTGTATAGCCTCTCTTTATTAAATGCGATGTGGCATCATAAGCGGCCTTTTGGTTATCGGCAATTACTTTATATGTGTTTATCTCGTTTGATATCCTGTCGAAGAAAACAATGGGCAATCCTTTATCGTGGAGACTGATAAGATGCGATATGTCTTTTGTTTCGCTTGATAATGAAACCAGCAAGCCATCAACAGACCTGGATGCAAGGTGATTGATATTCACGCCTTCCCTTTCGGCTGATTCATGGCTTTGTGAAATGATGATATGATAACCCCTGTTGTAAGCAATGGATTCTATTCCATTAATGGCCTGCGAAAAAAAGTTGTTGGCAATTTCACTTACTATCACGCCGATAGAACAGTTTCTCCTTCCCTTTAAACTTAATGCTACAGGATTGGGCCGGTAGTTGATCTTTTCGGCATATTCAAGCACCAGCTTTTTTGTTTCAGAACTTATTTCATAGCTCCCACGTAAAGCCCTCGAAACGGTGGACGTTGACAAGCCAAGGGCTTTGCCAATATCTTTAATGGTAATTGCTTCGTACATCTTTAATACAATCGCTGTTTATTTGTTTGCAAGCAAAATCAGGATAACAAAATTGAGGATTTAAAGGTAGCCTTTTTTTGCTATTTCCTGTTAATGCAAAATAGCCTGATTTTATGCCTTTTTTGTGGTAAAACTGTGGCAACGATTGCGTAATTAAATCACTGTATTTGGTTCTGAATTGGATGATTATAGAATTATTTTGTGGGGCGTTGCCAGTTTTGTATCCTTCCGAAATCCGTCATTTTTTCTTCCCCCTTTAAGATGGTTGCAGGCATATTCACCTGTGAAAAAATATTAAATACAATTAGCGTTATGAGAAAAGTAGTCTTGAATTTGGTGCTGATCTTTTTTGTGTTTTGCAACAACAGTTATGGATATGATCTGACTGTGGCAAAAGATGGCTCAGGCAATTACACAAGTGTACAGGCCGCTATTGATGCAACCCCTGCCGGAAGAACAACTCCCTTTACGATCTATATAAAAAATGGCACATACAAAGAGAAGATCAACATTCCTTCCAGCAAGCCATTTATACAGTTGATCGGCGAAAGCGTTGCCAATACAATTCTTACCTATGATGATTATGCTGGCAAATACACCTCCTGCGGCACAACTTTAGGAACACAAAATTCTGCCAGTTTTACTGTTAATGCCACAGACTTTGCTGCGGTGAATATCACTTTTGAAAATAGTTATGGAGATGGGTCACAGGCGGTGGCGATATTGGTTAATGCAGACAGGGCCGTATTTAAAAACTGCCGGTTTCTTGCCAACCAGGATACTGTTTACCTCAAAGGCGGCGGTACACCAAGATGCTATTTCAAGAGCTGTTATATTGATGGCAATATCGATTTCATCTTTGGAAGTGCGGTTGCATTATTTGATTCTTGTGTAGTGTATGCCAAAACAAGGCCTTCCACATCCTCTTCCTATATCACTGCACCCAATACCCCAACAGGCCAGCAGTATGGTTTTGTTTTCAGGGATGCAAAACTGCCAATGAACAACGGTGTCACTTTGTATTATTTAAGCCGCCCATGGGCAAGCCCCAGCGAAGCATTGACTGCACAAAATGTTGTTTTTACCAATGCAAAAATGAGCAGCCATATACAGCCAGCCGGCTGGAGTGTATGGAATGCAAATACCATCACTGCAAATCTGTATAATGCGGAGTTCCAGACAAAATATTTTTCCGGGCCATTGGTTGATGTTAGTGCAAGGGCCGCATGGAGTATCCAGCTTACACAGCCAGAAGCAGATGCTTATACTATCAGCAATATTTTTGGCGCCTGGGATCCCTGCACCGTACAGGCTGGCATTTGCGATGCGGCACAAACTAACATAGCCGTTTCTAATTTTAGAATGGTAAAAGGTTCATCATCTTCATCTGCCACATGGAATATCAGTTGGCCTCTAGACGGTATTCAATATTCATTATTCCGTTCATCAGACAATAACAGTTTTACAGAAATTTACACAACAACTGCAACAACAGACACTGCTGTCAACTTTCAATACACCGATGCGTCAGTGCCGGCATCAGGCAACAGCTACTGGTATTATATTGTTGCATCCAAAGCTGGTTATACAAGCCATATTACCGATACCATTCTTATAAGCAATGAAGCAGATATGCAGGTGAATGCTTCAGAGTCTTTAGGTTTTTGCGGTTTTGTACAGGTGCTTGGTACTCCATCAGCATCTCAAACATATACAGTGTCCGGCACCAACCTTACAGGCAACATTGATATTACCCCTTCAGAAAATTTTGAAGTATCAGCAGACAATTCACAATGGTATAACAGTTCCTCGGTTTTATCCATTACGCCATCTGCAGGAACAGTGCCTGTAACCACTATTTATATAAGATTGAATGCTGCTGCCACCGGGAACTATACCGGTACTATTGCCAATGTTACTGCCGGCGATGCCACAGTTAATATAGCTGTAAAGGGAAGAACTATACCTCCATCAACATCAGTGGCTTTACAAAAATGGCCATTGGTTGCCAATATGGATGATGATGCAGGAGTAAGGTCAGCAGCGGTAACATCAAGCACTTCCACATTCACCAATCTGGCAACGACAGATGGCAGTTTGCCTGCACCGGCAGGCACCATACCTGCATACTCCACACAGTATGGCCAGGTATTTGGCGCCAATGTAGCAGGCAACAACTGGCAAACTGTTGGCGGCACTTTAAGAAGACATAATTATGAAGAATTTACTATTACTGCAGCAGCAGGAAAATCAGTAAGGCTTGACTCCATCACCTTTTATTCTGATTTTTATGGAACACTTAGTGGTATAAAAATGGCGGCGGTGTATTCCAAAAATGGTTTTACATCACCTGCAGACTCTTCTGAATTTAGTGATGGTGTTGGCCCTTCAGGCAGCTCATTGGTATTAAGTACAAGTGGCACATTCAGCAAATCATTTCCTTTGTTGCAAAGCAATGCCGGGCCGGTTAATTATTATGCGTTGGCTTTAAACAGCAATACCGGCGTTACACTTGCTGAAAATGAAAAACTCACTGTCCGTTTATATTGGGCATGCAGCAGCACCGGTACACCAAGGTTTGCCATGCTGAAGAATGTATCCGTTATGGGAGAGGAATTAACCGTTGTGCCTTTAAAGCTTGTTTATTTTAATGCAATTTATTTTAATAATAAAGTGCAGCTGAGTTTTAATACCGAAAATGAAATAAATATGAATGGGTTTGAAGTAGAGAGAAGTGCAGACGGCATTCATTTTTCGTCCATAGGGAATATTGGCGCAAAAAATACAACGGGGCAAAGCAATTATATCTTTTTTGATGGAAACAATTTATCCGGAACAATCTACTATCGTTTAAAAATAAAAAGCCGTGATGGCAGTTTTGTTTACAGCAATATCAATACCGTAAGTATACCCAAAATTGACAGGCTTAAAATAGTGCCCAACCTTGTTACGGATCACCTTAATGTTTTCCACGCCAAAGCAAGAACAGGCTCATGGATTGAAATCTATTCTTCCGATGGCAGAAGGATGCTGCAATTGCCAGTTTCAAAAGACGCTGTTCAAACTGCTATAGGCGCAGGCCCTATGCCGGCAGGTATTTACCAGCTTGTTTTTGTAAACGATAATAAAGTAGAGTTTGTAAAATTTGTGAAGCAGTAATGGCGAAGAAAATTTATAATCTCTCCGTAAAAAATTTACAACATCAGAGCTTCCGGGGAGTTTTTAACAGGAGAAAGTGTTTAGTAATTTTGGGCTGATGCAACTAAAAAAATCACGCTAAAGAAGTACTAATACGGGGAAGTCATGAAATTTATAAAGATCTGATAGGCTGATTCCGGTTTGTGAAAGAAGTCCCATAAAAAAATAACCCAGCCAACTTGGCTGGGTTATTTTTTTGGTGTGTTAGTTATGTTTCATAAACCAAATTAAAACCATCGGTTATCTTATAGGCTCTACTGTTATCTCATTATAGTTACGTTGCCGGTTAGCCTGTAAGATGCAGCATTTTGCGGATGCACATTTATCAAATAATAGTATGTGCCGTCAGGCAAGGGCTTTCCTTTGTAAGTACCATCCCACTGATTGCTGTACTGGTTATTACTGTACACCAATCCACCCCAGCGGTTATATACATTTACATTCACCACTTTGGCACAACTACCGGTTATTAGTATCCACTTATCATTAAATCCATCACCGTTTGGTGTGAATGCCCTTGGAGGATCAACGCATGGTTTGCATGGTTCCTGGTTTACTACAATGTGCACGGTATCCGATACAGCACAATCATTGGATGGTATACTGTACCCAATAATAAATGTTCCTGCACCTGATAGAGAAGGATTGAATGTATTGCCAGATACGCCCGTGCCGGTAAATACTCCTCCTGTAACATTTGGTACCAGTGTTATCGGTTCACCATCCGAACATAATTCGGGAACCTGTGCAATTGATAATGTAGCTGACTCAGACACTACTATATTTTGTGTTACAGGAAAAGCACAACCGGCTTGGGTGGTGTATGTATAAGTAAGGGTATGTGTACCTGCACCTGCAACAGATGGATCAAAATTTCCACCGCTTACGCCAGTGCCGGAATAAACACCTGTGCCAACACCTGTTTGTGTTGCAGGCGAACCGCCGGTTAAAGCAAAGGCAGGGGCGCTGCTGCAAACAGGATTGATCGCACTAAAAGTTACTGTCGGGGTCGGTCCGCCGGGTAATGGTTTTGTAGTGTCCGCATAACAACCAATATTATTAACTGCCCTCAATGTATAATTAGTATTGCCTGTAGGGTTAACCACCACAGGATTCTGCAACGTATCCGATGGTGAAGCAAGTGGCGTACTTCCACTATTATATGACCAGTGCCATTGGTTAACAGTATATCCTAATCCGTCAGACAGGTCTGTTAGCCTAACGGTATCGCTTACACAACTGTTATAGTTGATTGAAAAATCAGGAAAGATACCATCCACTACTTTGATAGTATAATTGATGGTTTTGTCACTGCCGCCCGGGCAACCTCCGTCAGCAGAAGTGGGATTGAATGAAGTTACCTGGATAACATATTCTCCAACTGCATCAAAAGTGTAAGTTGTAGCAAGCCTGTACACATAAAACGTTTGGCCGTTCACAATAAAGCTGCTGTCAAAAATAAGGTTGCCGGTGGAAACCTGTAAAGTAGTATCTGCATTCGGGCTGATATGTGAATTACCAAGGAAGCTAAATGTTATTTTATTGGTTTCATACGGCAAAGTGGCAGCAAGCCGGAAGCTTGTACCGAGGCAGGTAGTTGCCTCTTTTTCCGCCGAATTGATCGGGTTGCCGTATGGGTTCTGTATTAATATAGGATTACTAAGGTCGTTTAATTGTGTGCCTGCATTGTAGCCATAACTTTCACGCCTTGGGTTGCTGCCACCTTGTGTAGCATCTGCAAAACCGTATGCGATTGCGGTAAATCCAATACTGGAAGAAAGAGTAACTGCTGAATTTAAAGCAACACCATCAGTATTGGAGAAAGAAGCATAAGCATAACCGGTATCCTGGGGATGCTGTACAAACATAGAGGATTGGTTTACTCCACCAAGGGTGAAACTGCTTACACCGGTTTTGGGAATAACAACATTGATAAAAGGAAAAGAGATATTCTGATTGGCTGGTGAATACAGTGTTACACTCTTAATAGCTTGCTGTACCGGGCTGATAAGGATCATTTCAGGATCTCCGTTTACATTAACACCATTACTTGTACAGCCTTGTACCGAAGTACAATATTGAGCCACCATCACCGGTTTGGTGCTCTCAATTTTCACAGGCAATGAATCCTTGAATTGATAAAAGAAATTATTGGTAAGCACTGTACCAGGATAAGCAGTACTGATTGGAACGCCATTTACAGTAACTGTAGTTGCCGGGTCTTTTACACAAATCCTGAAAACATTTTCAGGCACAGTTCCGATGGTACGGCTGGTTAAATATTTCGTTCCCCAAACCACACTTGGAAATACCTGCTGAAAAAGATTGTCGCTGCTGGGGCTGGTATTACAGCCTGAATTGATACCAGTTCTTCCGCTACCGGAAAACACGGCTATCTTTTTGGAACAATCGAGGGATTTAATATATGAACCGGTAACATCTTCATTGCCCACTTTTGTAGCCAGCACATTATATATCTGTCCTTTATTCAGCGTTACTGTTGTAACCTGTCCTGGTAACAATCCGCCAAGTGTATTTACTGTGGGTGTTATTTCTATTTGAGTTCCATCTTCTTTCGCTACTACAAAAAAGTAATTGTATGAACCCTGGCTGCTTCCGCTGGTGGTAGCCTGGGGTGTACTGATAGCATAATACTGAGTACTCCATGTGTTAGTTGGCAATAATAAACTGGCACCCGAAACAAGATTGCCATATATGTGTGCATAAGCAACGATTGGTACTCCATTATCACTAACTATATGAATAGCACTGTTAAATAAACCTTCCCTGTACAATTGAGTTGAATTGGGGGGCAATGTTCCGCCAAGTGATTTTGGAACAACCACGCTTTGTACAGTATTTGCAGGCACAGCTAAACCAGATGCAATCGTCTGTCCCAGGCCCGGAATAGTAACACTAACTATAGCACTTACATCAGAAGTAAAGTATAAGACCATTGTTTGATCGCCACCATCATCACTAAGGTCTGTGGCATTATCATACATCAGGTTATGCGTTGCATATCCTACCCAAAAATCTGTGCCCCTATTTGAGAAATCACCGGGAGATTGCACCCCATATCCTGAAACCACTACTGTCTGACTGGCTGCAGTGCCACCTGTTACAGTTATGTTGCCACTAAAAGGTCCATAAGTAGTGGGTGTGAGTTTTACATAAATAGTAGTTGGGTTAAGCGTTCCACCGGTATATGGAATAGTAATACTGTTGGCATATCCGCTGCCGTTTGTTACAGATACCTGGAAACCGGGAGGCGCTGTTATGGTAATAGAGTCGCTGGCCGGGCTAAGGATATATCCAGAAACAGTAAAAGATAATGAGCCTGATGTTGTATTGATAACTACATTACCAAAAGAAAGAGTGGAAGGATTTACAATTATTTCTGTTGTTTGTAATGCAGTGGTAAATGTATCAATATTGCCATAGCCGGTATCAACAGCATTGATGGCATAGGCACGAACATAATAAAGTGTATTTGGCAAAAGGCCGGTCAGCGTACTTGTATAGTCAATGGCAAATTGCCCGTCACTTGTACGTGGATCAGATAAAGTTGGAACAGGCGATGTGCTCCAGCATACTCCCCTGGCCGTTACAGCAACGCCGCCGCTGTCTGTAAATATACCACCGCTTGTGGCCACCCTGGCAAATATGGTAAAACCATGTGGGTCTCTCGTAGTCAATGTGGGTGCTGTAGCTGTACCGTGGTAAATGTTGAGTCAGCTCCGTAAATAGTTCCTGCTAACGTTGTAGCGTATGCCCTTACATGATAAGTAGTTCCTGCTGTAAGCCCGCTGATATTACCACCAGTGCCATTACCAATTGACCCGGAGGTGAGTGGCCCACCGCTGTTTACCCCGCCTGTTATTACAGGGTCGGGTAGCAGCCCCCAGCATACGCCACTTGCCGTAACAGCTAATGTGCCGGCAGTAAGTGTGCCGTATCCAATGCCTGTGTACTTGCCTGTTGCCCTTGCTGAATCGGTTGTAATGGTGGGTGGGGTTCCGCCAATAACGGCTGTGCCATCGATCACAACATTCTTTATGGATATAGTCCTGCTGGATGTAGGTGCGCCATCACTGAATACATACACCCTTACTATATAAGTGTGACCATTAAATAACATTGTATTGAGTGGTGTAAAATTAATATTAGTAGTGCCCCCGCTGGGAACATCCTGAACAGTTCCGAAAGGTATCCAGGGGCCTGCACCATCTGCCTGGTAAGCAAGGCTAACCCTGTTGCTACCACTGCTGCCGGAAGTTTTTGCAGCGAAGCTGATGCTGGTGATGGTTAGATCAAACCCTGCGGCAGGGGAAAAAGGGAAATCAATATTATTTCCATCGGTTTCAACGGAAGGCCAACTGCCTGAAGCGATCTGGCAACGGTATCCATCAGTATTGTGTGAACCTGGATTAGGAAAATTTACACCCGGAACCATTGTTCCTGCATTTACATTAGCCGCCTGTGCCCCTGTAATCGCAGTCACATTTTTATTTGCCGTTAAAGCCCAGGTGGTAGTAAATTGTGCTTTGGTATTAATTACAGATAATAATCCGACAATTATAACCAGGCAAATTTTTAAAGCTGCCGAATGAGCATAGCCCAGTTTAGTTTTTTTGTTTTTCATACACAAGCATTTATTTCGGAAGTTTGGTAATACGATCACTTAATGAAAAATCGTTACATTTTTCAACCCGTTAAGCTAAGAAGAATAAATAAAGTGAAAGCGCTTACAGGCCTTACATTTTTATGCAATCGTTGTCGAAGGGATATTCTCTGTTCGGCTATACGGAATAGTAATTTCAAAATACTACGATCTTTTAAAGAACGGGTTGCATATGATTTTTTGTTCTATATGAGAGTAAAATACTTTACTTAAAACGGGAACGTTTGCGTAGAAAGTTCAGTATAACAGGCATGTTTCATAGCATTTTTTTATGCCGCTTGTTAGTATTGCTATACATTTGTTTCGGTTATTTCTGGATATAATCCATTCAACACATAGACTAATTGCTTGCCGGTAAATTTTTCCAAATACATACCGGTTTTTGAGATGGAGTTGTACAAAAGTAATTTTGATGCAACATTTTTATCAGAAATATCGTCTTTTCTCCGTACAAATTTGTTTAACTTAACTGCCAGAATGTATTGTCGTTTTGATATTGCCAATTAATAATTTTAATCTCAATAAGTATAAAAAATACGGGTATGAAAAAAAGAGTTACACTCCTCCTTGTCTTAATTATTTCGGTGTTTACCAATGGGTATTCCCAAACAGCTTACCGGACAATCGCAAGTGGTGATTGGGATGCTTTTGCCACATGGGAGAGAACAACCAATGTATATAATCCAACTCCTACCTGGGCTCCTGCCATTGCAGGCCAGATACCAACGTCAAATAACATTGTATATGTTACAAATGGGTTTACGGTAACAACAGCAGCTACCAAAAGTTGCCTTAACCTTATAGTTGAGGCAGGAGGAACATTGACTCCTGGTGCTACACTACGAGTGGGTGTTGCTTCAAGTGCTCTTGGAGGTGGTTTTACTGATACATTATTGGTAAATGGCACATTGGGTGCACCGGGCTCACAATTTGCTTTGGAGCTAGGTACATCATGCAAATTTTTATGGGTAACTGGTACAGGCACTATCCAGATGGGCAGGTTCAGGCCAAATAATGCTAATCTAAATTACCCTGGTAGTCCAAGCTTAAATGCCGGTACTGGTACAACTGTTTTGTTTGACAAAGACATACAGTTTACCCAAAGCGGCAATTATGGGTTTTCAGCACTAAATTCGGCCCCGGTAAATGATTCAATCAATCTTACCATTGCATCTGGAAGAACTATTACTTTAACTGATCCCACCAGTTATTTTCATAATGATCTTTCTTCATCTGGAACTGCAAACGGAAAATTTGTTTATAACATCAATGGCACATTGGATCTAAGTGCACATACAAGCACTACCGGTGGAACCAAACTTATTCCTTTTCCAAATGCCTCTTCCGCAATTACATTAAATGTATCAGGCCTTTTGAAATTAGGAGCTTATTTTAAAGCAGATACCATCAGTACTTCTTTGGGCTCCTTATCACTGAATATTTTGAATGGCGGACTTATTGACGCATCACTCACAACGAGATTGATCACAGGTACTGTAGGTGCAGCTACCGCAACTCCCGATATTTATTTTAAAGTTGCAGGAACCGGCGCATTAAGAAGAACAACTTCTAATGGCGTTAGAATTGAATTTCCAATTGGTACTACAAGCTATACACCTGTATATATTACCGGCGCATCTGGTCCTGATGAAACATTTACTGTTACAGTAAAAGATGCCTTAACAAACCCGGCGCCTTCGGCTACTACAATGAATAAAGAATGGAACCTTGTTGAAGGAACCCCAGGTGGTAATACAGATACTCTTCGTTTTCAATGGACAATAGCCGACCAGGGAGCAAGTGGGTTTTCAGGAGCAGCCCCGGTATTTATCTGTCGTTGGAACGGGCTTCTTTGGGAATATACTGCTGCTTCTGTGTCAGGAACAGGCAGTGCTGCAGATCCGTATGTTGCCAGGGGAACCGGCTTCTCAGCTTTTGGTTTGTTCGTTCTTACCAATTCTTTCCCGGTACCGGTTTCTTTTATCAATGTAAAAGCATATCAAAAACAAACTGGTGTACAGGTTGAGTTTGGCAACGCAACTGAATCTGACATTGCTAACTATATAGTTGAAAGATCAGCAGATGGCGTAAACTTTACTGGCGTAAATACATTATTACCAAAAGCTAACAATGGTGGCCGTATTGCTTATACTTATTTTGATGCCTCTCCAAACAAAGGCAACAATTTTTACAGGATAAAAGCTACAGAAAAGAACGGCCAGGTAAAATACAGCAGCACATTAAACATTAATCTTCTTAGTAATGGTATTTGGGTAAATGCTTATCCAAATCCGGTAAAAGGAAGCAATGTAAATGTGCAGTTAGAAAATT
Organism: Bacteroidota bacterium; assembly: GCA_040385725.1. GTDB lineage: Bacteria > Bacteroidota > Bacteroidia > Chitinophagales > Chitinophagaceae > Ferruginibacter. The sequence continues at coordinate 22,788 of JAZKGV010000167.1, forward strand.
TTGAAAAAGCTGTTTACACTATTTCCATCTTTAACCAGATGGGTCAGAAAGTGTATGCAAAAAGTGTGAATCACAACGGAGGTACAGCAACATTTACTGTTGACCTGCCAGCCTCAGTTAAAAAAGGAGTTTACAGCTTACAGGTGAGTAATGGTGCCACCACTGTAAACAATAAAATTGTAGTGGAATAAACGGTTATACATTGAGCAAAAGAGAGGCCCCCAAATCATTGGGGGCTTTTTCTATTTTCAAACAATGTTGGTCATCATTTTTTGCGTTTAAAAAACTATTTTTTAGAAGTATTTTTTGTTGAAAAATGTACGATAGTTGATGAAGGCATTACAAATGATTTTTTATAAAAATTTTGCATACGAAATTTTAAAAATCCTCTCTCAAAAAGCCCTTCGTTACCGGCAACGATTGCATAAAAAAATCAATTAACCTAAAATAAGTTTCCTTGTTTATTGTGTAGCTTTCAGCACTGTTAGCGTGGTACCCGTATGTACTTGCTGAACTACCAGAAACAATTGCCAAAATAATTTATGAAAAAAACTTGCCATTGCCTTAACGCAAACTCACAGTTTCAATCCAAGACAAGAAAATATTTTTCCGGGGATTTTTATAAAGTGTTCCTGTTGTTTGCAGGAATATTGTTGATTACATTAAATACCAGGGCTCAGTTTACTACTACCTGGGATCTTACTGCTGATGGGTCTAATGTAGTAGCTGGTACACAGGCAGCGAATGTAACCGCCGGAACAATGACGCCTTTTCAGTTAACCGGCACCGGTACTTATGGTACTAACGGGTACGGAATGCAAACTACCAGGGCCAACTGGCCAACTTCTGCAACCAATGATTATTATTTAGATTTTCCTATTGCCCCGGCAGCCGGATTTGATATTGTTTTTAGCACACTTACTTTCAGGTCGAGAACATCAGGTGGCAGCGGCAATAGTGCAGCGGAACTGTTTTACCAGGTAGATGGCGCTGGCCCATGGCTCCCCATTACAGGCACACCTGCTTTTCCGCATTTGTTTAGCGGAAGCAGCAGTACCATCAATTACAACGGCACCCTCAATCTTACTTTTACAAGCGGGCATACCTACGTGATAAGGATGTATGAGTATTGGGTAACCTCTGGTTCATCAGCAACAACCAACAGGACTGAAACAATCGGTTTTGTTGTGTTTGGCGGCAATACGGTTGTATCAGGCCCTCCACCAAATGTAACTACTACAGGCAGCAGTGCTGTTACAAGAAGCACTGCCACCGCAAGCGGCGATATTATACCAGTAAGCTCTGCTGTTTCAGAAAGTGGTATTTGCTGGGGCACATCGGCTAATCCAGATATTAGCGGCGACCATTTGGCAACAAACCCATTAGTTAGCTCAGGTCCATTTAGTATTAATATTACCGGCCTTACAGCAGGTACACTATATCACTACAGGGCTTATGCAACAAATGGGGTTGGTACCAATTATGGTGCTGATCTTACTTTTACAACAGACCCACCAATATTACCAACGGTTACTACAACTGCCGCTTCTGCTATTACAGCAATATCTGCTGCTAGTGGTGGTAATGTAACAGATGATGGTGGTAACGTGGTAACTCAAAGAGGTGTTACCTGGAACACGACAGGTACACCGGTTATAACTGCAGATCCATTTACAAGTAATGGAACAGGCACGGGAAGCTTTGCAAGTACTGCACAGGTACTAAATGCAAGCACTACTTATTTTTTAAGGGCGTATGCAACCAATAACGTAGGCACTGCTTATGGCAATGAAATTACTTTTACTACGCTAACGGCCAGCCCAACATTAATTGTGGTTCCTGATTCTTTGGCATTTGGAACAATATTGCAGGGGGCTACATCTGCACAGCAATCTTATGATTTATCAGGATATTTCTTATCACCAGCGGCTGGTAACATCATCATTACTGCACCTGCAGGGTATAGAATTTCTTTAACAAACGGTTCTGGTTATACTAACACCATTTCTATTCCTTACACAGGAGGAGCGTTGGCAGCAACAACTATTTATGTTGTTTTCTCACCAACAGCTTTGGCCAGTTATGATAAGAAGATCACCAATACAGGCGGTGGTGCACCGGTTGCTAACGTAATTGTAAGCGGCTCGATTGAACCAACCGGCGGACAGGGAAAACAAGGCTTTTCTAATAAGGGAAAAGATTTCTGGGTAGGTTATGGCGCCACAGAAAAAATGACTGGTGATAATGCACAGGATCTGCGTTTTACCTTTAACAATCCAAACAGTGTAGCGGCCAACGTTGTTATATCAATACCTAACCAGGCTGGCTTTACTCCTATTACTTATATCGTTCCTGCCAACTCCGTTATTACTACCAATGCAAATGAAATTCCTGAAGGTGTAACAGCAGGGGTGGATGCAAGGTTAAGAAGCGAAGGCGTTTTCAATTCGGGTATTCATATTGTGAGTGACCAACCAATTGTTGCGTATGCACACAATGTTACCTCTTCTGTTTATGCGGCAACGGTTTTATTTCCAACACCTGTTTTAGGAAGGGAGTATATTTCACTCAACTTTACACAACGCTTTAACAGCAATTCCACTGCTAACCGCTCTTACTGTTTTGCAATAGCAACAGAAGACAATACTCAATTGGAAGTAGTATTACCTGCAGGCGTATCAACTGAAACGCATGCAGCAGGTACCACTTTTACCCAAACATTGAACAGGGGCGAAGTGCTAAATCTTTTTGGTTCAGCTAACGGAGAAACAGGGGTTGATCTGAGTGGTGTTATTGTAAGATCAATAACCGGTACTGCAGGATGTAAACCATTTGCATTTTTCTGTGGAGCAGGTAAGATCACTATTGACTGCAGCACTAATACTAACGTATCTGGTTCAGGCGACAACCTGTTCCAACAGATGTTCCCTAAAGTGGCATGGGGTTATAAATATATTGTAGTGCCAACACAGCCGGCAACCATGAATATCGGGCATGTACGTGTGCTGGTGGATAATCCTGCAACAGTTGTAAAACGCAATGGTGTTGTACTGACAGGAATTGTAAACAATACTTATTATGAATACCTGAACAGCGCAGCCAGTGTGGATGTAATTGAAGCAGATAAGCCAGTAATGGTTGCCCAGTACATGACAACGCATGGCCAGTGCGGTAATGCGGCTGCCAGTTTTGGTGACCCAGAAATGATCTACTTAAGTTCTGTTCAGCAAACTATTGATACAGTTTCATTGGTATCTTCTCCTTTAGGAAATTCAAGCGGCAGGCAACATTTTATAAACGTTACATTAAAAACTACCGATGCTGCAAACTTCTTACTCGATGGATTGGGAGTAACCTTCAGCCCTGTTACAAATGACCCGGCTGGTTTGTATTCTTATGCCCAGATACCAGTGGCACAATCATCTCACACATTAACCTGTCCTGGTGGTTTTAATGCCATTGCTTATGGAGTAGCCAATGATGAAAGTTATGGCTACAACGCAGGTACTAATCTTGTTGATCTGTTCTCTGGTTTCAATATCCAGAATCAATACGCATCTGGTATTTCTGCATCAGCATGCCGTGGTTCAGAGTTCTTTATGAAAGTAACGTTGGCTTTCAGGCCATTGAGCATTGTCTGGGATTTTGCTGGTAATACAAATCTTGCTCCTAATGCAACCGTTACACAATCTGCAACAGACCTTACACAGCCAAATGTACTGATTGACAGTTTTGTTATCAACGGTGTTAAACTATATACTTATCAAATACCAACTCCATACATTTATAATGCCATTGGCACATTTGATGTAAAAATTTCAGCCACCAGCCCAACACCAGATGGATGTAATGGGTTAAAAGAATTTACTTTCCCTATTGTTGTTAACCAGGGGCCAACAGCAAACTTTAGTTTCCCGGCTACAAGCGGCTGTTTTGGAGCAGTGCAATTCACTGATGCATCAACAGGAAATGGCGGCACAGTAAATACATGGCAATGGAATTTTGGTGTTACACCAGCAGCTACTTCCACACAACAAAGCCCGGCTTATACATATACGGCCGGCGGCATATTCAATGTAAAGCTCATTGCTATTACATCTGAAGGTTGCTATGATGATACCACTATTGCAGTTAACTTCTCTGGTGTACCGGTACCTGGTTTTAGTGGAACAGATAGTGCCTGTATCAATACAGCTGTAACATTTACTGATACTTCAAAAATTGCATCTGGAACCATTACACAATGGGTATGGAATTTTGGCGACAGCCCAACTAATACAACCGTTACCACCAATGCGGCACAAACACATACTTACACCACTGCAGGAACCTACACCGCTACGTTAGTTGTAACTTCTTCTACAGGTTGTGTTTCCACGGCGTTTAATCATACTATTGAAATAGTGCCATTGCCAGTTGTAACCTTTGCACCACTTGCGCTTATTTGTAATAATGCACCAGCATTTACATTAACCGGCGGCTCACCTGCAACACAGGCAGGTGTTGGTACAGGTGTGTATTCAGGTACGGGTGTAAGTAATGGAAACTTTGACCCTGCTTTAGCTCTTGAGGGAATAAATACACTTACTTATACATATACCACTCAATTGGGTTGTGTGGTACCCCAGGATCAAACGATAGAAGTATCCCGGTGCAGGCCATGTCCAGACCCTGGAAGAGCATTTACACCAAACGGTGATGGTTTTAACGATAAGTGGGTGGTAATAACAGGGAACTGTGCTAAAGTGGT
>JAZKGV010000168.1:0-7889 GCA_040385725.1 Bacteroidota bacterium
TGGGCATGGGCTATACTTACTGATGCTGAAAGCATACATACAAGCATTTTTTTTGGTAACTGTTTCATTTAAATATTTTTAAACCGCCTAAAATTTTTTTATACTTCCCCCTCAGTTCAACATGTGGCAAAATCAGTCCGCCTGGCTTATTAATGCATTCATAAGTTTTGTTTTCAACATTGTACCGCTACTGAGCACTGCCATCAACCCGCCGCTTTTGTTCAGCAGAAATTTTTGGCCATACCCACTGATCGTAGCTTCCAAATGCCCGTTTTGTTCCTCATCAGTAATCCATTTGAACAAAGGATGCTGCAATACCCCGCTGCTGTTGTGGGTGTACATGCCGACAGTAATTTTAAAAGAAAGGTGCAAGCGGTCATTGTACCAGTTTTTTACCGAAGCATGTATGCTGTCCCGGTAGCCATCCTCGTAAGAAGGTATGCCGATAAATTCAATAGAATCAGCATATGCTCTGGCAGTACTGTCTATATGTAACAAAAACAATGAATCGGCTTCCAATGTGTCAACAGGAAGCAACACCAGCATTATTTTTTTGCCTGCAAACTGGTCAAGGCTGATAGTATCTCCGTTTATCATGCTGATGTTGATACTGGTTACCTCTTGTGCCTTTATTGGCAAATAAGCGCTGCCCGCAAGCAGGGAAAATAAGAGAACAATAAGTTTATTTCTCATGGTAGCAATTATTGAGTTAATGAGATTACGTTGCAGGACGAATTTGTAACAGCTATATTGTAAAATGTAGCAGTAGCCCCCGAAATCGAGTAACTGCATACCTGGTACAAAGCAGTAGATGAATAAGGCGAGTAACTCACATAAACATCATATATGTCTGCTGGCACATTAACTGATGCAACATTGGTTACTGTAAAGACTTGCCCTGTTGTTTTACTGGTGAGCTGAGCTGTAACTGTAATGCCGGCAACAGACTCAAGAATAACCACGCTTACATTTGCCATTGCAGGAACTGCTGATGGTACTGCTCCATAGTTGTAAAAAAAGCTTTTAGTAATGTGCTTGTTTTGGTCTTTAATATTCTTGAGGCGACCCAGCTTGTCAAAGTCATAGTAAGTGATTTTATTGTTGGCATCACAGGCACTTGTTAAACCGACCAGCGGGCTGTAAGTGTATGTACTCATTTGTGCGCCCAAAGGATAAATGCGTATTTCATCAATAAAACCAGTACCGCTAATGGTGGCAGATGTGGTTCCTGTAAACTGCAATTGCTTATATACCCAACTGTTCCTTGTCGGCCCGCTTATGTTGTTGCTCTGTGTGCCGGCACTCACGGTGATGGCTGCACCATTTTTTTGCCAATAACTTAATATATAGCTTTTGCTGCTGCTGAGACCCGTGCGCTGCACAGCGCCATTGCCAATACTGTAGCACTGTTTGCCGGTCGGGGCTGCAACGTCAGGATATCGTGGCGTGTTACTGGTAAAATTGCCAGTATTTCCTGCTGTTTCAAAACTGGTGTAGGCTATATCTGCAAGTCCAGCAGCCACTACGGTGGCAACAGGGAAGTTTTTAGCATAATCCCAAATGTAAGCAGCCTGAATGCCGTCTTTCTTTTGCAGTTCTGTAACCACACCGCCCTCAAATTTTACAATAGCTTCATCTTTGTAACGGCTGTCTTTGCTTATGGAGCTTCCGGATACTGCTGCTGCAGTGAAAGTTGTGGTTGGTACAGGCAAGCTAAGAGCCTGACTTTTGCTGATAAAGACTTTATCTGTACTGCCTTGCATAAAGTCATATATATTGAAGCTTGCAGCGGTAAGCAGCCCATTGCGCCAGCTACTTAATTCAATTACCGGGTTTTGAAACTGGTCTTGCAAATGCAAAACAGGTTTGAGTATGGCGTCAGCACTTGATTTTGCAGCAGCCCTGCAGTAAGGAAAACTGCTGCTGCTGGCTGCGTTGTAATAGTTTTTACTTGTTGTTACATAAGTTTTGCGTGCATTACTAAGGTCCTGAAGAAGTTTCCGGTTCTTCCAATATTTGCAATATTCCGAATTGTTAGGCAAGGTGCAACTAGTACAAAATGCAGGCGTTACCGTATAAAAATTTGAATTTGCAGTAGTTGCAGCAGCCGTATATGTACTATACCCATTGGGAATTGCATCGCAGGATGCAACCCTGAAATCAAATGCATATTTATATTTTGTTTCAATAATTTCCCCTTTGGAATTGGTAGTTCGTTGTCGGGTAGCCTGGTTATGCCATAGGCTTTCATAATAGTTAACAATATTGGTTTGCAGAAACCCGCTTGTTTGCGACATTATTGTTTCGATGGTTGAATCAACTGTTTTACGTGCGGTTTTAAGCTCATAAAATGTTGGAAGGCCCATTATATGTTGCACTATTAATGCAGGCGTAGTTACAGGATTGGTTAAATAGGTATTGTAATACCATTTCTCTCTCAACAGGCTGCCTGCCTGGTTATGATTTGCTTCATATTTTAATTCCCCTCTTTTGAAATCATAATCCTGTGGAGCCTCCGGGTAATTTGGTATGGAGAGCGAACATGTAGACCCTTCTGAATTAATATACCGTACCGCCACGTCATTTATTACATTATCCCATTTTGAAGAGCCATAATATCTATAAATACTGAAACCATTATTAACCTGGCTAACTTTCACTTCATTATAACCAACATGGTTGCCCTGACTTGTCTCCATTGGCCTTATACTGTTGGGCGATTTAATGTAGGGGTGAATAGCTCCGGGGTATGGTATTGTTATACATCCACCAGGTTGGTTGAGGGCAGGGGGAGTTATACTTCCGCTGCACAGATAGGCAAATCCCGTGGCAGCCAAAAAATCATTTCTCACCACTTGAACATACGTTGGCCTGCTATAAAGGTGGCCGGATGAGTGCCCGTTAGATTCATCGTAAGTATAAGACGTTGTCTTAGCAGTATTGCCACCATCTTTGTGGGCAATCGATTTAATGCGAAGCCCGCCTACAGTTACGTTTTGTTGTACCTGCGTGGTGATCCATGGGGTTATTTGCAAGCGTGCGCCATTACCCGGGGGCAAGCTGCTTTGTCCTGTCATTTTTATTAAATTTATCGTTAAAGGTCCTGCCGATGGTCTTATCGTTAATTCTTTAGTCTCACCAACATAGGCGGTTAGGGTTCCAGTGGGGTATTCAGCATATGCAGTGCTACCTAAATTTGAATTAATTAAATTTAATGTTAAAGGGTTGCCATTGGCTGTAAGATTAATCTGGTAACTAAGCTGGCCATTCCCTCCTGCCATTCCTGCTGTATATTCCGTTGTGGTTCCCTTTTCATACTTATTAAAAGAAAGCCATGTTGTATTTGGCTCAAATTCAAATTCGGTATAGCCTCCTGTGGGATAGGTTATTTTATTTAATACTCCTGCTCTCATGGCCGGCCAGTATGCATCCCTATCTGCACCATCCACCTTTTTCATCATAGTATTATTCTCTTCGATATAAGTTGGAATCATCGAAGTATTGTTGTTCTTTCCATTTATAAACCCCCAATGATCCTGGCCAAGGCAAAGCCTCCGGGGCGGGTTGTCTAGGTATGTAAAGACATGCGGCGGTGTAAGTGTTGTGCCTGCGCAATCGCTTTCTTGTATGTTGTCTAGCTTTAATCTTTTCCTGTCTGTGGCCATGGTGGCCGAGGCGTATTTTGGTGGCAGCGCTGTTACTGCATCATTAAAATAGCTATAGGAAAAAGTAAATTTCTTGCAAAAACTCGTTCCAGTTTCAGTAATTCGTATAGCCCCAAGCGATGTTGCATGAGTATTTACAACATCGGATGTATAGCTGTTGGTGCTGAGGTAATCTATGAGGTCCTGCCTTGCAGGCCCTGCATCAAAGTATACGGCACCGTTAGAAAAGAGGATACTGCTTAGCTTTACACCATAGAACCAATTATGTAAAAGCCCATAGTCATATGTCCCGGGGAGATCTGTTGATTGAAGTTGAAAAGAATTTAGGCTGATATATTTATATTGCTCTTCTGCATAGGTGAGTGTAATAGAAAACAGTCCGTCTGCTGAAATTATTTTATTGAGAAACCAACTTGTGATAATGTTATTAGTTCCTACGTATCCATTTTCATCATAAGTATGCATTTTTTCAACAGGGTCTACATCCCCACTAGCAGCCGTTTTACCAAAATGGTATTGGGTACCGTCTGGTGTAGTTATAACAAAACTGTTGATATTGCCTGTACCTGTATAATCGTAGGTTATTCTTAAATCCTGCTCCGGCATCAATACCGGCCTGCTATCATCATGAAAATAAAACTTGCCGCTGTAGCCTGCAAAATTGAAAAAGAAAAGATCCGGTTCGCCATCATAAATCCCATTCCCGATATTGTAGTTAATTGCCGACTCTTGGGGTGTCAGGGGAGATTGGGTTTCATTCATCATAATATAATGATTGTAACCTCCATCACTTAGGTGGTCTTTTTCATTTGTTGAGTATGCTGCTGTATTTCTTTCATCGGGTAGGCCCTTTACGGTCCTGGTTATTACACCGCCTGCATTTAAAGCCCATCCGGCGCCTACCCAACTTGCTACTTCACTAGTTTTCATTCCACCTGCATGATAGCTGAGGCTAATGGGGATTTGCAAAGCACCTTCCTTGACTGTATAGATAGGTATGCCAATTTGTGGAATACCGGTATGGTTGTTAACGGGAAAATCAACAAACTTTCCTAACGAAGCGGCTGTAGGTGATGCTACCGATATATCCTTAAAGGTATTTTGCGACTTCAACTGCTGTGAAATCAACAGAAATAAAAAAAAGATCAGCAGATTTTTTTCAAGAAAAAATTTTCTATTCATAATAAATTTTTGATTCTTTGTTAAAACTCATATCCCACCCTGAACAATATTTGCTGGCTCGCTGGCACATGATGCTTTGCTGCAAAATCGTATAGGAGTTGAAGTTTTGTGCTTTTAAACCATTTTGTTTTCACACTAATTTTTTTGCTTATACCCAGCAATGCAGATTTTTGCCAAGCGCCACCCAACTCCTCCCCAACATTGTTTAGTGGTATTTGCTGATGGCCTTCCAGAGATGATAAATAATTTATTTCAAATCCCCCACTTATAAAAAATTGCTTTTTGAGTTTCCAGTCAATAAAAATTCTTAATCCCATGCCCTCATTGGTAAAACGGATTTTACTGATGCTACCGATACCAAGTTTATAACTTGCCCCTACGCCTATTGTAGATTTATCATTCAGCTTATATCCTATACCTAAGGCTAAATCAGTACCTGACGGTATTATATCATTGCTTTTTGAAAACTGTAGATTAAAATTGTATTCTATCCTCTGGCGAAGCGTTTTAGTTTTTTGTGAGTTCGGTTTAAAATCTGGCATTTCTGAATAACCTCCCCCTCCATTCGCCAACCCCTTTTTGATTATATCATCATGCAGCTTGTTTATTTGTGAATGTGCCGATTGCAAATTTTGCTGCACTATTTCCTGTGCACCTGGGCCTATACTGGTAATACGACTTTGTATCATTTGCTGCACGCCATCCCTTGTCTGCATACCAGGAAGTAATTGTGCGTCGCCATTTGGAACATCAAAAAGGCCAGCCAGAAAACTGTTTTGCTTTACAAAAGCGTCGAAACCAGGTATCTTAGCTAATACATCCTTTACCAATTTTTCTGTTTTTGCCTCATCGCTGAATATCTCTTTATAGTTCTTCATGGTTTCGGCATAGTACCACACTTCTTTATTCATCTTTGTGAGGTATTTGCTTTTGCCCATGTATTTAACCGCTGTACAAATGAGCTCCCTTTTTCTCTCTTTGATAAACTGCTGTATGGCATCGGTACTGTCTTCATCATTGCTTAGTTGCTGCAGTTTCTCTTTTGTGACTTGTATTTTTTTGGCAAGGCCGCTGTCTAGATACTCTTTACTTTTTTCCAAGTACATGAAGCCTGTAGTTACGTCATCTTTGTATTTATTGTATTGCCTGCGGCAATCTAATTGGATGGCCTGGCCTTGTTTTATTTTTTCCAGCAAGCTGGCAAAGGTTAGCTGGTTGTTGCCAAATAGTTTATTAGCTGCATCGGGATCTATTTTTTGTAATGTTGCTTTTATCTTCTCTTCCCATTTCGCCAGTTTCTTTAATGTCTTTTCTGTTCTCTTAGCAATGCGGCTGCTGTACTTATCAATCTTTTTATCAATAGTATTAATATATTTAGATGGTATCTGCTTTAATGCTTCCAAACTGCTGTCGGCTTTATCTTGGGTAAAAGCAGGAGTACCGCATATTAATGTGGTAAGACAAAACAATATTACATAAGCTTTTTGCATACAGTCTGGTATTGTAAATTTTTACAAACTCAACAACCCACCAATGGGGTTTTACACACTTCTTACGGGATTTTTCCCATAGAAATAAAAACAGAAATAGCAATTCTTCATTTGTCTATTCTATCAAAATGACTTTTTCAAAAATGGTTCCATGCCTTTATCTTCTCCCATCCAACAATAAGGAGAGCCAGTTAAGGGCAAAGTGATGTTTTTAAAATCTGTTTTCTTGTTCTCTTTATACCACTTGATGTAAATATCATAAACCTCTGCTACCACTTTTGCATTGCTGTTTAACTCCTCGCCGGTTGTACGGTTGATTAACATTGGTTTAATTGGGGAGTAAGTTATTGTAAGCATTTTAGTAAATGAATACAATGCTTCAATTTCAATCGTAAAATTTGCAACGTCTGGCCTTAGCATTCTTGCAGCCGCTTTAAACCTGTATAGTTTATTACTAACTCTTTTGTCTCCTCCAAAACTCAAATACTCTTTTAGTATTGACAACTCATCAGAACGGGAATATTCAGAACGTTTAATAATATCTCTATCCTCAATAGTCATTAGAATTAACTCATCTGTATCTGGCAAAACTTGTTTAATTTCAATGTGCTGCCCAAAAGAATTTTGTGAAGTGTCAAGTGCTGACACAAATAAAAATTTTAAATCTTCCTTACTAACAGGGATTTTTTGAGGAACTATGCAACTTTGAAAATAAAAAAATGCTATTAGCTTACTAACTATTAATATTGTTTTCATAAGCTTAAGATTTCTTTTTATAATAGTTCCTTGTATTACTGTTTGCTGTTATTTCTGCTTTTTCCTTTGATGGCATGTAATAGTTTGTCACCTGATTAATTGACTGGCCCTTCTTTGTAGGTAAATAATCATTCTTTTGAGTGTACGTGGAGCTTCCCGGCTCTTTTGTTGCAGAATGCCTCGGGTCAACGTTTGAAAAGCCAGGGTCTGTAATTGTTACAACATTATGGTCTCCAATCTGTTTAGGTTCGGCTTTCGTATCAGAATCAACAAAGTCATATTCATCGTCTAAAATTTGCTTAGCGCCTGCTCCGTCAATTACAAATTTTCCATCACCAAAGGTTAATCCGTTACAATTACTTAATGGTTCTAATCCATATTCATTTGCAACAGCAGGATCCATTAAGTCAACTGCTGGGCCCACTTCCCCATCTTCTCCTACTACAGAAATAGTAGCTCCTACAATTTTCTCAACTTCTACGCTATTGCCCTTATCTGTTTTAATTGTTCCAACTTCTGCAACTGTCTTTACCACATATGTTGTCTTCACTCCATCCTTATTAGTTGAGGTTGTCGTAGAAGTATAATCTCTATTTTTAGCTCCTTCAGTCTTGTTATAAATGATGTTTCCATTAGCATCTCTTTCAACCATTCCATCCGGGTCAATATAACGAAGTGGATTATCGTAGGCATATCTATATGGCGACCACCTTCTATCTCCATCAGCCAGTGGATCAACTACATGCCATCTTCCCAGATCTTCATCATACATCCTTGCTCCGTAATCATACCAGCT
>JAZKGV010000169.1:0-6658 GCA_040385725.1 Bacteroidota bacterium
GTCAATCAATCCATGAATCCGCCAATCTCTCGAAAAAAACAGTAAAAAATATTTGGTCATATTTTTTAATTAGAAGTTGTGAATTGTTAACAGATGATGGGGTACTGGCATTTGTATTACCTGCTGAGCTTTTGCAGGTTAACTTTTCTATTGAATTAAGACAATACCTGATTGATAATTTCGACAGAACTGAGATTTTTACTTTTGACGATTTATTGTTTGAATGTAAAGGTCAGGATACAGTTTTGTTAATTGCTTATAAGAAACACAAAAAGAAAGGTCAGTATTTTACTCATATTTCAAATGTAGAACAACTTCAGACGAATGATTTTATTCTTACAGAAAATACGGCCCTTGAAACAAGTAAGATAAAATGGACACACCATACCCTTTCATCAGATGAATTAACTTTCATGTACAAGCTTGGCGATGGCCTAAAAACAATCAATGATTATTGTAATTCAAAACCAGGCATAGTTACAGCGGGTAATGATTTTTTCATTGTGAACGAAGAAACAGAATTGAAGTATGCTCTTACAGATTATGTGCAGCCAGTTATTCAAAAAGGATTTTTTGTGAATGGCAGTGTTGTATTTGATCACAGCGAGTTCGACAATTTGGTAAATGGTGGTAAGCCAACTAAGGTTTTAGCTATTTCTGATAATCAGGTAAATAACTTACCAGCTTCTGTTTGTGAATATTTAAACATTGGTGCGAATGAGGATTTTTCATCTGGCTATAAATGTTCCAAAAGAAAACACTGGTTCGTTGTGCCAAACATTGCTTCCCCTTCTGATGGATTTTTCTTTAGAAGGGTTCACAATTATCCTAAACTACTAAAAAATGAAGCTAACGTACTTGTAACTGATTCAGCATATAAGATTGATATGAAACCCAATTTTAGCATTGATAACCTGATCTATTCATTTTACAATTCTCTTACTTTGGCATTTAACGAACTTTTGGGTAGATACTATGGCGGTGGGGTTTTGGAATTAACGCCTGGCGAGTTTAAAAATTTGCCGGTTCCTTATTTACAGTTATCAGTTCAGGAATTTAATCAGTTTCGAAAAATTTTTGAAGACAAATCTTCAATAGATGATATTTTGATTAATAATGATGCTCAAATTTTAAACACATCATTAAATTTATCCGCAGAAGAAATTGAGAAGATTCAGGCAATTCGGAATAAACTTATAACTAAGAGACTTCGGAAGTAAATGCTTTGCCTTGGTTCCTGACACACGAAACATTTTGCTGCAATCTACACTTCAATAAAAGCTCTCCAATGGTATGCCGTACAAGAGAGTGACACAACGATGGCGCTATGAAATACTTCAGCCGGTAACAAACCTTTCGCAATGATTTGACAAAACCCCAATCTTTCTTATCTTGTTATACATTCAATTACATTATGGCCGAGAACAATGCAACGATACTGATACCGGATATCAGCGGTTTTACAGAGTTCATGACAACCACTGAACTCAGTCATTCCTCCCATGCCATCAATCTTTTGATTGATGCGATGCTGGAAGCTGTTGGGGAGGAATATGAAGTATCAGAAATAGAAGGCGATGCAGTCTTGCTGATAAAGAAAGGTCCTGCTCCTTCGCAAAAGGAAATAATGAACACCTGTCTTAAAATTTTTAACGGGTTTCATTTTCAACGGAAATTTTTGGAACTAAATGCGGTTTGTCCCTGTGGAGCCTGCCAGGCTATTATTGATCTAACACTCAAGTTTGTGGTGCATCATGGCCCGCTGGCAGAAATTAAAGTGGGCCGTTTTGTAAAACAATCGGGTACTGAAATGATCGTTGCCCATCGCCTGCTGAAGAACAGTATCAACAATGATGAATACCTGCTATTGACCGAAAAATTATTTAATGATGAGGCTGATCCATCAGGAGTGGTTGACATGGAATGGATCCGTTCGGCGGATGAATATGCTTCTATTGGTAAGGTTGATTACCGGTTTACGCTGCTGAATGAAGCAAGAAAAAATGTTCCTGATCCACCTGCGCCACAATACAATTACCCTGCTGCTGATATGTCTTACATGGAAATGACCATAGCCGCCAATTATATTGATGTGTATATGATGCTGATGGATATTCCCAGCCGCCCACAATGGGTGCCCGGTCTGCAAAAAGTAGAACAGGACAGGCCGGAAGTATTTGTTGGAAGTATTCACCGTTGTACATTTTCCACTTACAGTGCAGTTGTAACGCCGCTGAAAATGACAATACTGGAAGATGGAATTTTGTTTGCTGAAAGTTGCCGGATAGAAGAAAGAGATCTCTCACTCGTGTATGAATTTGTATTTAAAAAAATGGATGAAAACTCCTGCAGTTTTATGGCCCGTTTAATAAATGCCGGTGAAACTCCTGTGCATGAAAAAGTACAACATGCTCTTTTTGAGGAAATGCAGGAGATGGGTGAAAGCCTGAAGAAGCATTGTGAAAAAAAGGAAGTATCCTGATAAAGCAAAGGATCCGTATGCCCGGCACACAGATCTTGCTTTATATTTTGCAGTTAAAAAAACCTCCCTGCTTATTTTGTTTTTGACACTGCAACCGCAGCTTCCACAACTACTTTGGCAACAGCATCTGGCTGAGACATGAATATTATATGGCTGCCTTTTACTTCTGTAACTTTTGTATTAGAGCGTTTGTACATAGCACGCTGTATATCGGGATTGATACTTTTATCTTCTGTAGCTACGAGGCCATAAGTTGGTTTATCATTCCATGCTGCATGTGTAATGGGTGATACAAAACACTTACCAGCAAAAGCACCTTGTGAGGCATACATAAAATCGGCTTCTTCTTTAGAAATATCTGCACAAAAACCGGCGTGGTATTTTGCTTTATCATAGTACACGATACCCTTATCATCGGGAGGCAATACACCATTTTCAGCAGCAGGCGGAGCGGTCTGGAACCATTGCAATGCTGTTTCACCATTGCCGGGCTGGAAGGCTGCTACGTACACCAATGCTGCTACTTTTGGATGATTTCCTGCTTCGGTGATCACCACGCCACCCCATGAATGGCCAACGAGAATTGCCGGGCCGTCCTGTTTGTCGAGAACAACTTTTGTTGCAGCCACATCATTTTCCAAAGAACTTAAAGGGTTTTGCACTACAGTTACATTGTAACCTTTAGCGGTGAGTACAGTGTAAAGGGCTTTCCAGCCAGAACCGTCTGCAAAAGCGCCATGTACTAATACTACATTTTTAACCTGCTGTGCATTGGTTTCAGTTGCTGAACCAAGGATTGCTGTTGTTGCAATTGCTGTGGCTAATAAGCCACTTTTCATTTTGTTTGTGAAGCTTAACTTTTTCATTGTATTTGAGTTGATGTTTTTTGTTTGAATCAACGATACAAAGATGCGACGGCAGGGAGGCGAAGTAAATAGGGATACTTCCCGAAGCCTTGTAATTATTTCCCGTCTTTGACAGGCCCAGGCTGACAACTTCGTGATCTTTCGCTAAGCTAAAGGTGAAAAGGCTGACAGATTTATTTTTCGACGGTGGTAATATTTAGCGGGTAATTGTAAGTGAAAATCCCGGGGCAACTGAAACCACCGCACCAGGCAGTACCCGTATGGTTCTGCAAAAAGCATTACTGTTTATAATAACATTGCCGCTCCTGATGAGCACATTTGTATTAGCGCCAGGTACGGTACCACAACTCCAGTTAGACGGTTGCTCCCATGCCGTACTGGATGTGCCTGTCCATTCATTTTCTATACGGATAACGATCTTATTGCTATTAACTACTGAGGGTTCAGTGCATCCGATATCACCTGATAACACTGTCCATACCGTATCCTGGTGCTGTAGCGTATTAGTAGAGTAGGTTGCACTGTTAGTTCCTGTATTGAGCCCATTTTTTTTCCATTGATAAACAAGGCCGCTGTTACTATTAGTTGCGCTCGTGTTAAACAGTACGGTATTACCCGGGCAGATACTTGTATCAGAAGCTGTAAGGCTAAGTGTTGGAATACCCGGGAATATAGTAACAGTTACGGTATCCCGGGTTGCACATGCACCGTTACTCACATTTAAATAATACGTGGTGGTTGCGGCAGGCCTCACTTTTGGCGTAGCAAGGTTTGAATAAAGTCCGGCCGAGGTAGTCCATGAATAGGTCAATACAGTATCACTTGAAGTGCCAATTATTATGCTATCGCTGCCGCATATTGTTTTATCCGGTCCACCGTTGGCTGCAGGCCTGTTCAAAACGGTCACCAGTACTGTATCCCTTGCGATGCAACCGGCCATATTAGTAACCTTGAGATAATAACTTGTAGTGGTGTTCAAAATTGGGGTGGCGTAAGAGGTGGATCCTGTATACAAGCCATCAGATGATGTCCATGCATAAGTATCATACATGTTACCACTGGTGCCGATCGTTATTCCACTTGGGCAAATGATCCTGTCACTACCGCCATTTGCTATTGGCAGAGTATAAACCGTAAATGTTACTGTATCTTTTGCTACGCAATAGCCTGTGTTAATAGTAAGGATATATTGGGATCCGCCAATTGGTGGAATGATCACCGGGTTAGGCAGTGAAGAAGTAAAACCTGCGGGGATTGATTGCCAGGAATAAGTATTTGTTCCGCTTGCAGGGTTATTGATATAAACAGTGTCGCCGATACACTTATAATATTCTGCAGGAATATTTGTTTCTGCAGGTGCGGCCCCGCCAACAGTTATTTTTACCGAGTCATACATCGTACAACCCTGTGGGTTAGTTACGGTAACATAGTAGATGGTGGTAACTGCAGGGCTTACGGTTGGGTTTGCATCGCCGGATGCATACCCGGCTGGCGAAGATGTCCACACATATTGATATCCTGTAACAGTATTACCGGCAGTTACTGCATTTCCTAAAATAACCTCTTGCCCCAGGCAAATGGTGGTGTCATTGCCTGCCCACATACCATGTACGCCAAGAGTGTTTTGTCGCACATAAATTTTTGAAAATCCGCTGGATGCCGTAAGCAGGTCCTGTCTTCCATCCCCATTCACATCGGCAATACCTACATTGATAGCAGTACTGTTGTAAGGGCCATCTACTACAAGCGTTGAAAGATTACCTGGCGTACTTATATTTTTCAGCAATGCACAAGTGCTGTATACATCAATCTTGCCATCGCCATCAAGATCACCAAGTGTGTTTGCCGAAGCGCTACAATCATTAAGGAAGGTAGTAACAAATGATATGGAATTCACCGTGCTTGTGTTCCTGTACACAGCGTTATTGGAACCACCGCCCATTATAATATCAGGTTTGCCATCACTATCCATATCGCCAATTTTGGTATCACCATAGCCTATCGAATAAGGAATGTTCATCTTGCCTGCGAAGGTAATATCTCCTATCCCGGAAGTATTTTTAAAAACCAAAAAGCCTGTTATATTATCTCCATTAATATTGTTGGGAATACCCCGGGTTATCAGGTCTTTTTTGCCATCACCATCTATATCTGCCGACAGTAATGCATTGGCAAGCCTCGCCTTAATGAATTTCCGTGGGCCGAAATTGATAACACTGTTAAGGCTGATATTTCTCAGTAGCGTAACTGTATCATTATTAGTATTGGCATTAATTAATGCAATATCAGGTTTACCGTCGTTATCAAGGTCATCTGCAATAATGCTGGTTGGGCTTACACCACATGCAAAATCAATCCTCGGGGCAAAAGATATGTTAGTGGAAGTACTGGTATTTTGAAAAAGAGATACCGAACTTGTATAGCGGTTTGTCACTGCTATATCAGGCTTATTATCGCCATCAAAATCTGCAACGCATATATCTGTCACTTGAGCCTGGGGGGAAATAGTCATCAATATACTTGTGTCAAACCTGCTTTGTGTTGCCGTACTTATATTTTTCATTACAACTAAGCCGTTACTAAATGCTGCTGCAATATCGGTTTTGCCATCATTGTTAAGGTCAACTGTGGTAAAATCTGAAATTTCTCTTGAAACGTTAAAGCTGACTTCATTTGAAAATGTATAGTCTGTAAAATTACAGGTAACCGGGAACGTTACAACAAAAGGCAAACGGGAATAAGCGGTATGTTTATTTACTGTAACGCTTATGGGATGGTAACTGCCGGCAGCAGGAACAGTAACAGAAAGCTGTGTCCCCGAAGCGCTGTTAACTGTTGCCTTTATTCTTCCTATATACACAATATTTTGGGAGGGTGTTGTGCTGAAATTATTCCCATAAATAGTAATAACAGAACCAACCGGTCCGGAAGCGGGTGAAAAAGAACTTATAACTGGTGGCGGAACAGTGATAAAACCGGTCAATAATCCTGTTCCTGCCGGGGTGGTAACTGCTACTGCACCATTAGCGCCTGCACCTACAGTAGCTGTAATTGTGGTTAGCGATACTACAGTAAAGGAATTGGCAGGGATGCCACCAAAACTAACCGCCTGGACGTTTGAAAAATAACTACCGGTAATGGTTACCACCGTACCTGTGTTACCCGTTACAGGTGTAAATGAACTGACAACAGGCGCAGGGTAGGGCGCTGCATTAAAGTACTGCACCTTCACCGTTGTATCATTGTATACTCCATTTGACACAATTAATTTAATGCTGTCCGCTGTTGTATAAATATCATGGGTATAAGT
>JAZKGV010000169.1:6668-7479 GCA_040385725.1 Bacteroidota bacterium
TTGCGTTGTATGATGTGCCTATTGAAACACCATTTACAAACCATTGATAGCTATATCCTGTCCTGGAAAAATTAGTAAGGGTTACCGAAGGCCCTGCACCACTTGTATCAACACTAAAATATCCTTTAGGTATCGAAGAGTTATTGGCATTGGTATTCAACTCTAAAAAACCATGTCCCCCGCCAGCCCATACCTGGTTTATAGAAAAACACTGCAGGTCATTATGTGTATATCCAAGATATGTGTACTGGTTATTCCTTGCCAGTGGTTCCCAGGTAATACCGCTGTTAAATGTTTTGAATACCTGGTTTTGGCCTGATAATGCATAACCCGTGTTCTCATCAATGAACCTAAATTTATAAGAATTGAAGGGTGTAGCGTTCACATTATTTTGTAATGTCCAGTTAGTTCCGCCGTTGATGGTTTTATAAAAATACAATTTGTTGGTATTGTCATACACACTCATCCAGCCGGTATTGGCATTTAAAAAATAAACATAACTCATTTTCCCCGTGGGTACAAAACCAGTGCCCATCCAGGTCCAGGTGCTGCCACCGTTCAGGGTTTTGTTAAGGCTGTTACCGGAATATGCCGTGTTCA
Source organism: Bacteroidota bacterium (assembly GCA_040385725.1). GTDB lineage: Bacteria > Bacteroidota > Bacteroidia > Chitinophagales > Chitinophagaceae > Ferruginibacter. The sequence goes on from JAZKGV010000169.1 coordinate 7,269, forward strand.
ATGCAAAAACGGTATTATTATCCACCGCTTCAAGATCGGTGAAGTAAGAGGCGGCAAGAGTGTATACAGGCGTCCAGGTAAGGCCTTTATCAGTGGTCTTTAATATCCTGTCTGCATCTGCAGCATAACCGATATTGTTGTTCTCAGGAAAGATCATATCAGTTATACCTGTCCTTAACTGTAGTTGATCAAATTGTGAGTGAAACACCAG
>JAZKGV010000169.1:7489-11556 GCA_040385725.1 Bacteroidota bacterium
AACACCAGCGAATAATTATTGCCACCATTGCTGGAATATAGGATAGCAGGAACCAACCCATACGACCCATAAACGATCAGTTCATTCTGGTTGAATGCTTTGAGGCCTTTAATTTCAAAGCCAAACGTAAGATTGACAGTGTAATTATTGAAATTTACATTGCCGGCGGTGATGAATTTTTTTGTAAAGGTGCGGCCACTGTCGGTAGTGTATCCAATCCAGTCCCTGAATGCTGCAAATCCCGTAGACGGCGAATAAAAACTCAGCTTGTAAATTTCATTGCCTTCTGTATTATCCAGGTATAGCTCCCGCATTTGCGCTTTTACATTACTGCTGAAAAAAAACTTGAGCGTAATGATTACAAGGAAAATAACTATCTTTTTTGCAGTGTGAGATCTCATGGTTTTAAGGAAAAAGGCAATTTAAGCTTATTCTACTTATTTTCAAATTGAAAGCTTTACAAAGTTTGCCTGTCCACATAAAGATGCAGAATAATTTCTTGCCTTATTGGCCCTTTCACCAACCTGTTTAATGAACTTACTGTTTATAATTTAAAGTTCAATATTATAGCTTTATAAACTGCCGCTGGAGGTTAGCGTTGGAAAGTGATAAGATCAAATTATAAGAGCCTGGCTTAAGATTGTCAACAGGTAAGTTAAAAGATGTATTTCCATTTAAGACCTGTTTAACTTCCAACACAATTCTCCCGTTGATATCTATCACCCTGATCAAAGCAGTTCCATTGCTCCCACGCACCATAAAGGAGAGGTCATTCATCACAGGATTGGGCAATAATATCAATTCCTGTTTTTTATTTTGTGCAGCTACCTTAATGATCGAACTAAAATAAGCATTGCCGTTTGTCTCCACTATTTGCAAACGATAAAAGAGGATCCGGCTGTCACTATACAAATCATTAAATGAATAGGCGGAACCGGTTGCATGATTGAAAGCCTTAACGGTTCCAATATTTTCAAAGTTCTTCCCATCTGTGCTGCGCTGGATGGCAAAGCGTACAATATTTTCTTCAAAAGCTGTTTGCCAACTTAGATGAATATCGTTTGCCTGTTTTTCTGCCTTGAAGTGTAGTAAATGAAGCTATCAATCTGCTTTTATCAAAACCACTCAAAAGCAATTAAAAAATGGGAGAATCCCCATATACATGCGTATTGCAATCGGATCTCACCGCTCTTCAAGCGTGCTGAAATAATTTTGATGACAATTGTTTCCCTTTATAAATTGCATAACAGGTGCTCTCAAAAACTATACGCCATTTACCTATTCACATTCTGTGTATATTTGAATAGCAGCAAAAGTTTTTTTATAAACCCCCGTTGTGCGTCACCCGAAAACAAATTTTCATTTAATAAAGCTTATAAGATGAAGAAACTGACAGCCTTTATTTTTGTACTTCTGTGTTTTGAATTTCTACCAGGGGGAAAACTTTATTCCCAGGATGTATCACTCCACAAAATGTTTGATGCCTATTACACGGAAAGGATGCAACTTATACCGTTGGAAGCTACTCAAAATGGGGACAGCGTATATAGCGATAAGTTGTATGCAGATTTCACTGATAGTTATCGTTTAAAATTAAGAAACTTCTTTACCCGCTTTCAAAATGAAATTCAAAAATTTAAGAGAGATAACCTGAACGCAGAGGACCGCATCAGTTATGATATTTTCAAGAGAGAAATGCAGGTAAGCCTCGAAGGGCTGGCCGTGGGTTATTTTTCAAACCAGGTTTTGTATCCTGAACATCAATACATGCCCTTTAATCAATTCGGCGGCATGCCCCTTTGGTTGGCGCAATTGGGAAGTGGAACCGGCCAACAGCCTTTCAATACTATAAATGATTATGACAGGTGGATCAGCAGGGCATCGGCTTTCCCGGGTTGGGTAGATAGTGCTATCATTTATTTCAGGAAAGGCATGGATGCTAATGTTGTATTGCCCCAAATATTGGTAAAAAAAATGATTCCACAAATGGAAGCCATGGTAGGGAGCGACGCTACCCAAAGTTTGTTTTATGGCCCTATCAACCTGATGCCTGAAAACTTTAGTAAAAGCGAGCGGTCAAGGCTTAATGCAGCCTTTATAACACTCATTAATGAAAAACTCATTCCTTCCTATAAAAAGCTTGCAGATTTTTTAAAAAACGAATACCTCCCCAAAGCACGACAAACAACAGGAATTAAAGCCCTTCAACAAGGTGATGATTATTATACATACCTGATTCATTTCTGGACAACAACAAACAAAACGCCAGAGGAGATCTATCAAACAGGTTTGTCAGAAGTAAAAAGGATCCGCACAAAAATGGATAGTATAAAAAATGAATTAGGCTTTAAGGGTGACTTAAATGCATTTTTTCAATTTATGAAAACGGATAAGCAGTTTATGCCTTTCAAAACGCCTGAAGAGGTATTAAATGCATACCGCTCCATCCAGGGTAGGATAGAACCAAATTTGAGAAAGATGTTTAATCATGTTCCGAAGACTAAGTTTGAAATAAGGCAAACACAGGCATACAGAGCGGCATCAGCCAGTGCAGAATATAATCCTGGTGCAACTGATGGCAGCCGGCCCGGAATTTTTTATGTGCCCATCCTGGATGCTGCCACATTTAATGTAACCACTGGAATGGAAGGGCTCTTCTTACACGAAGCTATTCCCGGTCATCACTACCAGATCAGCCTGCAAATGGAGAATGACAAGTTACCGAAATTTCGTCGTTACACTATGTATGGGGCATATGTGGAAGGCTGGGGCTTGTATGCCGAAAGTTTAGGAAAAGAACTGGGATTATACACAGATCCCTATCAATATATCGGAGCCTTAGGTAAAGAAATACATCGTTCCATTCGTTTGGTGGTAGATGCAGGAATGCACAGCAGGAATATGACGAGAGAAGAGGCCATCAAATACATGATGGACAATATGCCGGTAAGTGAGCAGAAAGCAGTAGCAGAAATTGAAAGGTATATGGCTATGCCAGCGCAGGCATTAAGTTATAAAACCGGTTCTTTAAAGATCAGGGAACTCAGAGCCAGGTATGAAAAAATGCCTGGGGCTAAGTTTAACCTTGCTTCTTTCCACGATGCTTTCTTAGATGGCGGATCGATGCCGTTAGATATTCTTGAAGATAATATGGATGCCTGGGCAAGGATGCAGCAAAACTAAAATGAAAACCGGACACACAGTATTTTCAGGCCGTTTGTTTTAAATTTATGCTGATCGATTTTACATAGGCTGTATTTTCCTTCAACATTTTTATGCCCGAAGAAAAATTCATATAAGGGATCTTATTATTCCTGTGATTCATCCTGCTGATATGGTACAGGATATTCCAATGCCTGATGATCTCTTTCCAGGCAAAAAAGATGGAATGTTTGGGATCATAAATATGCGTGGGTTCGCTGCCGGCACCATTTAATTCAATGATAGAAAAGTTTTTTCCCTGTTTTAATTCTTCCCAGTTCTTGTAGCGGATATCCATTCTGCCGAAATAGAACTCCGGTATTTGCCGGCACACTTTATCAATAGCAGTTACCAATTCTTGATCTATCAAATTACTTACATCTAAAAATTTGGAGCCACGGCAATGATTGCCATAAGGAACGAGGAGATGATGTTCATCTTTTGACAACACTATTTTTAATGTTTCCTGGTGTGTTTCTTTCAGCACAGGCAGTTGTAAAATAAAACGCTGGTCCTTGTTTAATAGTTCTTCAATTGTTGAAACGCCATCACCCGCTACAGCCAGGAATTCTTTACCAACAATACCGGAAATATTTCCCTTTGCCTCGCCGGGATAGCGATAATAAAATAATCCTACTTCATTTTCATACTCAATAAAATCCTGCACTAAAAAACTCACGCTGGTATTGCGGATATAATTTTCCAGTTCTTTTTCAGACTCTATTTTTTGCACCAGCATACCTCTCATGCCAATATCTGGTTTGGCAATAACAGGGAATTGCATTCCTGCCACTTTCATTTCAGCCATTATTGTATCAACATTACTTCCTGCTTTAAAAAGTAAAGTGGCAGGATAATATTGCTGT
>JAZKGV010000170.1:0-9370 GCA_040385725.1 Bacteroidota bacterium
TAATGAATATTTATCGGTTGGGCCATCTTTTGGACGGCCAAGATGGCTCATTAAAATAACCATGCCGCCATCCCCTAATATTTTTTTAATGGTAGGAATGGTTGCCTTCATCCTGGTGTCGTCTGTAATATTGAAGTTTGCATCTAATGGAACATTGAAGTCAACACGTATCAATGCTTTTTCTCCTGCAAAATTGTGTTCTGTGAATTTGCTCATGATTAATTAAAATTATTTCTGGTTACCTTATTATTGAATTGCCTGCTAAAGATACTACATGAAAAAAAAGCTTCCTGAAAAATTTCAGAAAGCTTTTGAATTATATTGTTCAATAGAGAACATACTGTAAAAGTGAGATTATTCTTTCCTTTCACTGAAAGAAAAGAATAACAGAACAAGTTCGCAACGATGCTTAATAGTATTACTATCGCTAAGTACAAAAAATTACTTGTTGCTTATCAAACCAGCAAAATAATGAACCGTACGTACCAACTGGCTCACATAGCTCATTTCATTATCGTACCATGATACTACACGTACCAATTGTACATCACCAACAGTTTGTACCCTTGTCTGCGTTGCATCAAACAAAGAACCGAAAGTGGTTCCGATAATATCAGTGCTTACAATTTCGTCTTCTGTGTAACCGAAGCTTTCGTTGGCAGCGGCTTTCATAGAAGCGTTTAATTCTTCCACCGTTGTTTTTTTACCAAGCACTACAGTTACTTCTGTTAAAGAACCAGTGATGGTTGGCACACGCTGGGCGCTGCCGTCTAACTTACCTTTCAGGTTTGGCAATACAAGGCCGATTGCTTTTGCAGCACCGGTACTGTTAGGCACAATGTTTTGTGCAGCAGCCCTTGCACGGCGAAGATCACCTTTTGGATGTGGTGCATCCTGTGTGTTCTGGTCGTTGGTGTAGGCGTGAATGGTAGTCATTAAGCCATTTACGATTCCATAAGTTTCATCCAGCACTTTAGCAACAGGAGCTAAACAGTTAGTAGTGCAACTTGCACAACTGATCACTGTTTCAGTTCCATCAAGAATGCTGTGGTTTACATTGAACACAACAGTTTTCAGGTCACCTGTTGCCGGAGCAGAGATCACTACTTTTTTTGCACCAGCTTTAATGTGTAATTCAGCTTTCTCTTTATCGGCGAAGAAGCCGGTACATTCCAATACAACATCCACATCGTGGCTGCCCCATGGAATTTGAGCCGGATCTTTTTGTGCATATATTTTAACGAGGTCGCCATTTACGGTGATTGAGTCATCGGCTGATTTTACTTCAGCATCAAAGCGGCCCTGGGCGCTATCATATTTTAAAAGATGTGCCAGCACTTTGGGACTGGTAAGATCGTTGATTGCCACTACATCAATGCCCTGCATGTTGTAAATCTGGCGATAAACCAAACGGCCGATGCGTCCGAACCCGTTGATGGCTACTTTAACTGTACTCATTGTTATATTTTTTTAGTTTGCTTATGAGGGTGCAAATGTAACAATAAGTGATATAAAAATGTGCTATAAATTATTCATGAATTTTCGAGCTTGGAAAAACTTGTGGAGAATAGTCTATGCAAACGATATAGTTATATCAGTTTAGATGATTTTGACCAGATCAGAATTCCATAAACAGAGTTGATTAACGCAGCTTACATTTGCAACACTTCAAAATTTCATCATGGCACAAAAAATTACAGGCAAAATTGTTGACATCCCAAATAAAAAAATATTTGATGGCGAAGTGGCGTTTGATAATGGAAAGATAATATCTATCTCTCCTTTGTCTTCTTCAGCTTCTGGCTACATTCTCCCTGGTTTTATAGATAGCCATGTGCATGTGGAAAGCAGCATGCTGGTGCCTTCTGAGTTTGCAAAACTTGCGGTGGTGCATGGTACCGTTGCCACCATCAGCGATCCACATGAAATAGCCAATGTGTGCGGCATGAAAGGGGTGGAGTACATGATCGAAAATGGAAAAACAGTTCCTTTTAAATTTCATTTTGGAGCGCCAAGTTGTGTGCCTGCTACTATTTTTGAAACGGCTGGTGCAGCATTAAATTCGGATGATGTGGATGTGTTGCTGCAAAAACCGGAGATAAAATACCTGAGTGAGATGATGAATTTTCCGGGCGTGTTATTCAATGATGAAGAAGTGATGAAGAAAATTGCATCAGCAAGAAAATATAATAAACCTGTGGATGGCCATGCACCGGGATTAAGAGGCGCTGATGCAAAAAAATATATTGATGCAGGTATCAGCACCGACCATGAATGTTTTACTGCGGAAGAAGCATTGGATAAGTTGAATTACGGGATGAAAATTTTGATAAGGGAAGGAAGTGCGGCCAAAAATTTTGAAGCATTGATCGGGTTGATGAGTGAGCATTATAAAAGAATGATGTTCTGCAGCGATGATAAACACCCGGATAGTTTGGTGGAAGGCCACATTAATCAATTATGTGCAAGAGCCGTGGCAAAAGGTATTGATATTTTCAAAGTGTTGCAGGCTGCCTGTATTAACGCTGTTGAACATTACAAAATGGATGTAGGGACATTAAAAGTGGGTGATGATGCTGATTTTATTGTGATGGAAGACCTGGAGAGTTTTAAAGTGAAGCAAACGTATATTAATGGAAAACTGGTAGCAGAGAATGGGAAATCGTTGATTGAAACAAAAAGATCTGCTGCCATCAATCAATTTAGTTGTACAGAAAAAGTGATGGCTGAGTTTGAAGTAAAGTATAATGAAGAGAAAGAGATCTATGTAATAGAAGCGTTGGAAGGACAATTGATCACCAACAAATTATCTGTTGCACCAAAAGTAAAGAACGGAAATATTGTAAGCAACATTGACAATGATGTTTTGAAAATGGTAGTGGTAAACCGTTATAAGCAGGCGCCAGTGGCAAAATCATTTGTAAAGAATTTTGGATTAAAAAAAGGCGCTATTGCTTCTACTGTTGCACACGACAGTCATAATATTATTGCGGTTGGTGTGGATGATGAAAGTATTTGCAAGGCAGTGAACCTGGTGATCAAAGAACAGGGCGGGGTTAGTGCTTTTAGTAATTCATCTTCTGCTGTTCTTGGCCTGCCTGTTGCAGGATTAATGAGTAATGAAGATGGTTATAAAGTAGCTAACGACTATACCGCAATTGATAAAATGACTAAAGAAGAATTAGGCTCCACTTTGGCAGCGCCATTCATGACATTGTCTTTTATGGCCTTGCTGGTGATACCACATTTAAAACTGAGTGACCTGGGATTGTTTGATGGTGATAAGTTTGAGTTTGTAAACTAATTCACCTTTGCCTTTAAAACTTTTATCGCCATACTGTCTGCATCTTTATTCACCCACATCTTTTCTTTAAAATCAACAGATTTTCCAGCTGGTATGATGTCATAAACTGTTGCCAATTCTTTTTGTAGAAGTACACCTGTTTTGCTGAAAAATGAAAATTCAAGTTCGAAATCTTTATATGCACAAATCTTAGCAGAATTCATTATTGTACCTCTTACAACCGTTCTGCCTATGAGATTGTGTTTGTCATGACCCGTTGCTTTAATAAAGTCAACAGGATTTTTCTTTTCTCTTTCTTCCAAAGATTCTTTTGCCTTTTCATACACTTCCTTTTCAGTAGTCTCTTTTTCAGTCTTGCTTTTGCAGGCAGAAAACAAAACAACAGTAATGGTTATAAGGCAAAGTAATTTTTTCATTCCAGAAATTTTATACAATTAAAATAAATCTTTCCAAAACAGAAAGTTAAAGAGTAAAATAAATTTAAACCAGGATACTCCTGACGAGAAACGATTCAACCTATCCACAAAGATCCGCCCACACTTCCTCTTGAAGCCCCGGTAACACTTGGCAATACATTTTCTTCCTCTCTCCATCTCAATATTCCGATCAGCGCCATTATCACTGCTTCTTTATATTGAATTGTTTTTTCATCCGGGATCACTACTTCAATATTTTTCTCAACCAGCAATGCCTGCAATCGTTCAATCAAAAAGCTATTCATTGCTCCACCACCAGTTACCAATAATTTTCTTGTATTTTCTTCATCAGGAATTGCATGCTTCACTTGTAGGGCAATATGCTCCACACAAGTCCTTAGGCCATCCTGCACAGAAACACCAGAAGCTTTTATGATGGGGAACACTATATCCGTTCCAAAACTATTTGCTAATGATTTGGGGTAAGCCTTACGGTAGTAATCCAATGAATTCAGCTCTCCCAATAAATATTCGTTCACTTTTCCTGAAGCAGCAAGCTTTCCACCATCATCATATGGCAGGCCTTCTTCAGCAGCAAGCATATTTAATACACGGTTGGCAGCACACACGTCATAAGCAACGTGTTTTTCGTCAGTATTAATAGAAATATTTGCAATGCCGCCAATGTTTAAAAAGTAATCGTAACCTGCAAACAACAATTTTTCTCCAATGGGAACTATTGGCGCTCCCTGTCCTCCCAAGGCAACATCCAAACTTCTTAGATCACTCACCACATTCAGTTTTGTTTCAGCAGCAATAGCAGCACCATCACCTAATTGTGCAGTCATCAGTTGTTGTGGTAAATGAAAAGTGGTATGCCCATGACTGGCAACCAAACTCACTTGATGTTCCAATCCATATTTCTTAATAAATTCAGTAACCTTTTTTCCAACATAATGGCCGTACTCAGTATGTAATAATTGATAATCCAATGCTGAAAGTAAAACAGCATCCCTCAATTTTTCCTGCCATTTTTTACTGTATTCAAGACATTCAGCGTTCAGTATTTCATAACTCCATTTGCCCCCTGTTTCAGTAAACTCAGTAAAAGCAATATCCAGCCCATCTAAGCTGCTGCCACTCATTATTCCAATAGCTCTGTAAATCATTTTTTATTCATTTTTTTAAATCCCTATTTTTACAATCTTTATTGCAGGCATCAACACATAATTTCATCAATGCTTTTATCTGTGTAAATCCGTGCAATCTGTGGCGAAAATCATTCGTGTAAATTAGTGTAATTCGTGGCAAAACTAAAAAACTCAAAATTTTATTCATGGTCATCAATCTCAGCGAACATCATTCTTTAATAAGCAACTGGGTTAGTGAATTAAGAAATGTCGAAGTTCAAAACGACCGTATACGTTTTCGTCGAAACCTGGAGCGTATTGCCGAAGTGTGTGCGTATGAGATAAGCAAAAAAATGGATTGGGTGGAGCAGGAAGTAACTACGCCGCTGGGCATAGCCAATTGTAAAGTACTGGTAGCGCAACCTGTGCTGGCAACCATTCTCCGTGCCGGGCTTGGTATGCATACTGGTTTACTTAATTATTTTGATAAAGGCGAAAACGCTTTCATCAGTGCTTACCGCAAGCACAATCCGGATGGTTCATTTGATATCAGCCTTGAATACATGAGTTGTCCCGAAATTGATGGAAAAGTTATCATCATCAGCGACCCCATGATTGCCACCGGCGCCTCTTTGGTAAAAGCGATCCAGTATTTAAAAGATGAAGGTGAAATAAAAGACCTGCATATAGTTTGTGCCATCGCCTGCACAGTAGGTATTGAATATGTGTTGAGAGAAGTCCCCAAAGCGACAATTTGGTGTGGAGATATTGACGATGAACTGACCGCAAAAGGCTATATAGTTCCCGGCCTTGGAGATGCCGGCGACCTGGCTTTTGGCCAGAAAATGCAGTCCTGAGCTGGTTTTTGTAAAATTTCACTATTGATTTTTGAGGGTAAATACTCAAAATATCTTTGGCGGCAAACCTTTTGCTCATTGTAATGCAGCATTTAAGCCTGTTTCCTTATCTTTATCGCATTAAGTATTACCAAAATGAAAAAAGCCCTATTTGCTGTTTTATTTATAACTGCTGTATCAGTTGCAAAAGCACAGGATCCACATTTTTCTCAATTCTTTGCCTCGCCACTCACGCTCAATCCTGCATTCACCGGCAAGTTTGATGGGGTATGGAGGCTGGCGGCCAATCACAGGGATCAGTGGCCTTCTATACCAAAAGCGTATGTAACCACCAGCGCCTCTTTAGATTTCGGCATTCTGAAAGGTAAAATACCCGATGGGGATGTATTTGGTATCGGTATCTCCGGTCTTAGCGATCAAAGTGCGGATGCAGCATTAAAACTTAATTATGGCGCTGTTTCATTAAGTTATCACAAAGCACTTGATGAGGATGGATACAATACAATAGGTGCTGGTTTCCAGGCTACTTACAGTAGTGCAATTCTTGACAAAAGCAAACTTACATTTGAAGACCAGCTTACGCAAAATGGCTTTACCAATCCAACAAACGAAACTTTTAACAACGGCACTACTCAAAATTATTTCGACATGAATGCCGGTATATTATATTCCGGTTCATCCAATGGATCAAATAACTATTACGTTGGCTTTTCCCTGTATCATATTAATAAGCCAAGCCTGAGTTTTATTGATAAAACATGGGCATTGGCTTCCCGTATGACGGTACATGCAGGTGGTGCATTTCCAATGAATGATGTGCTTACGCTTAATACATCAGCTATATTCCAGTTACAAAATAAAGCAAGTGAAATTGTATTTGGTGGGGCACTTTCTGCCTTGCTTAATGGAGATGAGTCCAATCCTACTTCTGTGTATTTCGGTTCATGGATGAGGGTTAATGATGCCATTATTCCTTACATCGGGCTCGAAATAAACGGCCTTCGTATAGGTGCCAGTTATGATGTCAACACTTCCGGTCTCAAAGCAGCAACAGCCAGCCGTGGAGGTTCAGAATTTTCACTCATCTATGTACACAAGCCTGAAAAAGTAAAAGGCATTCCTTGTCCGAGGTTTTAGTTTCAGGTTGCTGTAATCAAAATATTCAAAGGAAACAACGCTGTTTCCTTTTTTTATTTTTAAATGGATTCTGGTTTATCTGAATCAGTGATCATCGGTATACTTCCGGCTTTTTACATTAATAAGGCAAACAACTCTTAATAATAGTTAGTTTTGCAATCAAAGCAACTTCGGCATGATAAAAGCAAAAGCCAACTTTTTATTATTATTTATATTACTGGTTCCGGCATTACTCTCTGCACAGTTAAATCATTTCATCTATTTGCAAACTGAAGGCAAGCAACCCTTTTATGCAAAACTTGACAAAAAGATATTCAGCTCATCTGCGTCAGGCTATCTCATCATTCCTAAATTAAAAGATGGTCAGTATAATATCATTGTTGGTTTCCCTAAATCAGAAAACAAAGAGCAAACCTATCCCTGCAATATTGATAACAAGGACGCAGGATATCTTATAAAAAACTTTGGTGAAAAAGGGTGGGGGCTATTCAATCTGCAAACATTAGATGTGGTAATGGCAGGTTCAAATGCTGTAAAAACGGAAGTTGTAAAGTCAGAAAAGACAGATGATTTTTCAAACATGCTTTCCGAAGTGGTCAACGATCCATCAATAAAACAGCAGGAAAAAGCACCTGCAAAGCAAAAAGAAGAAGTAACTGCAGTTGTAAAAGAAGATAAAATAGTAGTTCATAAAGTTGGCAGGTCAACTATTATTAAGCAAAATACAATCACCAATGAAAATGGAGTAGTTGTCACTTATATAGACATAACAGGCGATAAACAAGACACCATCCAGATACTTTTACCAATGGATACAGCTAAAGCTAATGTAGAGGTTATTTCACCGGTACAGGAAGTAAAATCAATTGAAGACCCAAAAGCGCAAGTAGAAAAGGAACCAATCGTTACTCCAAAAGAAGATAACATAGTTCAGGTTAAGGAAGAGCCAAAGCAGGATCAGAAGAAAGGATCTGATAAAGCAGATAAAAAATTCCTGCCAATAGAAGTAAAAGCAGCCCCAAACACCGATGCTGTCATAGAAACATCTCCTGTAGTACAAATGATAAATTCAGATTGTAAGTCTAATGCTACAGAAGAAGATTTTTTAAAACTTCGTAAAAAAATGGCATCAGCAGATACAGAAGATGAAATGCTTACAACAGCACAAAAGTTCTTCAAAGTAAAATGTTATACTACAGAGCATGTAAAAAATCTCTCAGTATTATTTCTAAAAGATGCAGGTAAATATAAATTTTTTGATTTGGCATATCCGTTTGTTTCAGATTCATCCAATTTCTCTACACTGGAAAACCAGTTAACTGATACTTATTATATAAGCCGCTTTAAAGCAATGGTTCGCCATTAAATTTTCAAAGTATTTATGCCACGGTATTTCATCAGGGTAGCATATAAAGGAACAAACTATGCAGGCTTTCAGGTACAGGATAATGCCAACTCTGTACAGGCTGAAGTGGAGAAGTCACTAAGTATATTCTTTAAAGCATCTTTTCAACTAACCTGCTCATCCCGTACCGATGCTGGGGTGCATGCTCTATGTAATTACTTTCATTTTGATTCAGATATTTTATTTGATCCCGAAAAACTGGCAAGATCAATTTATAACCTCAATGCCATCCTGCCGGCAGATATTGTTATAACGAATATTATTAACGTTCCCGGTAATGCCCATTGCCGCTTCGATGCATTAAGCAGGGAGTATGAGTATTATATATATAAATCAAAAAACCCGTTTCTGTCAGAAAGAGCCTTTTATTATCCTTATTCGTTAGATGTAGACATATTAAATGCATCAGCACTTTTAATAAAACAGTATGCTGATTTTACAACCTTTTCTAAACGGAATACACAGGTAAAAACCTTTAACTGTACAATTCTTGAAAGCAAATGGATAATTAAGGAAGATTGTGTTGTTTATAGTGTAAAAGCAAATCGTTTCCTTAGGGGAATGGTAAGAGGTCTTGTAGGAACTATGTTAAGAGTCGGAACAGGTCGTATTAACATTGATGCCTTCAAGGCAGCAATAGAAAGTAAAGATTGTTCACAGGCTGATTTTTCAGTCCCTCCTCAGGGGCTTTTTCTGGTGAATGTTAATTATCCTGAATCTTTACCTAAACTATAGCTTCTTTACTTCTTGTAAATTAAACTGGATAATATTCTCACTCCTTGATGTATAAATGGGTCATCTCAAAAGCATTAATATTTAAACAGGCCTATTATTAATTGAACTTCCATAATTGAATGTGTAATTTTTTTTGAGCTTTATTTTTCCTATGAAACCCTTTTGTAGTAAGGATTTCATAGGTCATGCATGTAAAAAGTGAATAAGAAGGAAGAAATAAATACCTAAAAAAATTTGGTATTAATCTACATCCTTCTATCTTTGCCGTCCGCAATTAAAAAAACGGCAGTTCTTACACAAAAAACATCTCTTTTTTGAATGGTTTTCAAAAAAACTTTCAAAAAAAGTAAAATAAATTTGGTTGTTAAGTGTAGGCACCTACCTTT
>JAZKGV010000171.1:0-3771 GCA_040385725.1 Bacteroidota bacterium
TGAGCCCCCGAAATAGTAAAGGTTACAGGGGGGGCCTACTCGAAAAATGAAAATTTTCCCAACGGACGTGCCAAAGAGTGATTGATGTATACGAGCCGATTTGAAAAAGAATAGAAAAGATGAAAGAGAATTTTAAAAAAACTCTTACTTTCGCTGCGATTTAAACAGCCTACCGGTAGGCTGTTTTGGTTAACAAAACTTAATTGAACTGATTTGCCGTGATAAAGTAAAAAGCGGAAATCATTAAAAAAGTTAATAGGTGAGCGGTTGAGGAATAAAAATCGATAAGATATTTTAGCATCGGCCCACACCACAAACAAAAAACTTTCTTGCAAAAGAAAGGGCCTATAGCTCAGCCGGTTAGAGCATCTGACTCATAATCAGAGGGTCCCTGGTTCGAGCCCAGGTGGGCCCACAGAATTTAAAAACTGCCCGATATGCTTCGGGCATTTTTTTTAATGGTTTAATTAAAGCGTTGTGCAAGTTCATTTAACCTTTTATTAACCCCATACCAAAATATTTTTGCCGCTCAACAACGCATTATGAAGAAAATCATTTTTACTGCTCTCACAATTGTAATCTCTTTAGCTGCTATCGCACAAAAGAAAGACTGGAAAAAAGAAGTCATTGACAGGCCCAGTGATCATATATTATTTCAGCTCACCAGCGACCACTGGACCGGTGTACCGGACAGCATTAGCAGCCACATGAGTGGCTTGCCAAGAGGGCTGGGTATTTCATTTATGTTTGATAAGCCTTTTAAAACAGACCCCCACTGGAGTGTGGCTTTTGGTGTAGGCGTTAATGGCAGCAGCATGTTTTTTAATAAAATGTCTGTGGATATAGATGCCTTAAGCGTATCAAAACTTCCTTTTACAAACCGTGATTCTGCTAATCATTTTAAAAAGTATAAATTGGTTACTGCATTTTTGGAGGTACCTGTTGAGCTTCGTTACACTTTCAGTCCACAAAAGGAAAATAAAAGCTGGAAAGCTGCTTTAGGTATAAAAGTAGGTACACTTATAAATGCACACACTAAGGGAAAAACATTGCAGGATAAAAACGGCAACGCTTTAAATTCCTATACTGAAAAAATAAGTAAGAAAGCATTTTTCAATAGCAACCGTGTGGTGGCTACCGCAAGAGTTGGTATCGGCCATTTTACTTTAGTAGGCAACTATACTATTTCATCATTGCTTAAAGATGGAACAGGCCCTGATATTCATCCTTATCAAATCGGGCTCTGCATAAGCGGCTTATAAAAATTATGAATTAATGATGATTGTTTATTGTAAAAATTTCAATTAAACGATCATAAAAAACATAAACGCACAAAAATATTCCCGGCAATTGCAGCCGGGATTTTTGTTTTGTAATCATCTACCTTTGCGCCTCCCGATGGCTATCGGGACCACACTATGAGTGACGAAATAAAACACGAATGTGGCCTCGCCTTCATTCGCCTTCGCAAAAATTTTAGTTATTACCAGCAAAAATATGGCACCGTATTGTACGGCCTTAACAAGTTGTACCTGCTGATGGAAAAGCAGCATAACCGTGGCCAGGACGGTGCTGGTATCGCTACTATAAAACTAAATGTTGAACCTGGGTATCCCTTTTTGCACCGCATCAGGAGCAGCGAAAATCAACCTATTGCTAAACTTTTTTCACAAATAGGCAAAGAGATTGAAGAGATAGAAAAATATCAACCAGATATTAAAAATCATCCCGGCCTTATGAAAGGCCATATTAATTTTTTAGGAGAGTTATTGCTGGGGCATTTACGCTATGGCACCCAGGGAAAAAACAATGTTGAGTTTTGTCATCCATTTATAAAAAGAGATACTATTCCTGCAAGAAACCTGGCGCTGGCTGGCAATTTTAATTTAGTAAATACAGAAGAGTTATTTAAACTGGTAAATATAGACCCGGGTGTATTTCAAAAGCAAAGCGACCTGGCAGCAATGATGGAGGTACTTCACCATTTTCTTGTGAAAGCCGATGAAAGTGCGCCAGGTAAGGTAGATGTTGCAGGCGTATTAAAGCAAGCAGTTCCCTTGTTTGATGGGGGTTTTAATTTTGGCGGGCTCATTGGTAGTGGCTGCTCTTTTGTAATGAGAGATGCTCACGGCATACGTCCTTCTTACTATTATGTGAATGAAGATGTGATTGTTGCAGCAAGTGAAAGGGCGGCAATAAGAACAGCTTTTAATGTGGGTGAAAATGAAGTAAAGGAATTAATGCCCGGTTGTGCATTGATCACTAATACAGACGGTAGTTATAGCATTGAACAAATTGTAGAACCAAAGGAAAGAAGAGCCTGTAGTTTTGAGCGTATTTATTTCAGCCGTGGAAGCGATGAAAAAATATATAAAGAAAGAAATGCCCTTGGCTATTATTTAAGTGAGCCTGTATTAAAGGCTGTTAACTATGATCTGAAGAATACCATTTTTTCATTTATTCCCAATACTGCAGAAACTGCATTTTATGGTTTGATAAAAGGCGCCGAAGATTATTTAACCAAAGTAAAGATTGAAAAGATATTAAGTTGGGGTAAAGACTACGACGAAGCCAAGCTAACGGAAATGGTAAGCCGCAAAGTAAGGATTGAGAAGATCGCTATAAAAGATGTTAAGCTGCGGACCTTTATTACTGAAGACAGCAGCCGGAATGAAATGGTACAACATGTATACGACATTACTTATGGTACCGTGAGGCCCGATGTAGATGCGCTTGTTGTGATTGACGACTCCATTGTTCGTGGTACAACCTTAAAAGAAAGTATTGTTCGTATGCTTTCGAGATTGAAACCAACAAGGATTATTGTTGTTTCATCTGCCCCACAAATACGTTACCCTGATTGTTATGGTATTGACATGAGCAAAATGGGCGACTTTGTTGCTTTTAGAGCAGCTATTGAATTACTAAATGAAAGCGGCCAGGCATCTTTGTTAGATGACCTATTGGCTAAGTGCAAAGAACTTGAAAGCAATGATCAACTGGATACAGAAAACGTGGTACGCCAGGTATATAAGCCATTTACATTAGAACAGATATCAAATAAAATAGCAGAACTTATCACACCAAAAGAAATCAATATTCCGGTTGATGTGATCTATCAAACTATTGAAACCCTCCACCTTGCCTGCCCAACCAATACTGGTGATTGGTATTTTACCGGCAACTACCCTACACCCGGTGGCAACCGGGTTTGCAATAAAGCTTTCATGAATTATATGGAAGGGAAGAATGTGAGAGGCTATTAACATTGGTTGATTATGAAATGATATTTTATTTTTTTACTTTCATTTCATGAATGATTCTCTCAGTATAAAAACTTTATTGGTTATACGCCATGCTAAAAGCAGTTGGGATATTGGCACACTCAATGATTTTGAAAGGCCATTAAATGAGCGTGGTAAAAAAGATGCGCCGGAAATGGCTGAAAGGCTGAAAGAAAAAAATGTATTGATTGATGCATTTGTAGCCAGTCCTGCAAAAAGAGCAAAAAAAACAGCCGAGTACTTTATTGAAGAATATGGCCGGAGTAAAGATTATATTATTTTTCTCTCCAAATTGTATCATGCACCTGCAGAAATGTTTTTTGAAGTAGCGGAAGAGTTACAGGAAAATTTTAATACCGTTGCGGTATTCTCACATAACCCCGGTATTACAGAATTTGTAAACTTACTTACCGGTAGTGTACGATTAGATAATATGCCCACCTGTGGAATATTTGCTGTTAAGTTTCAGGGCTCATGGAAAAACTTT
>JAZKGV010000172.1:0-14986 GCA_040385725.1 Bacteroidota bacterium
TCCATAACATTTATTTTTTAATGGTTTTAAAATTTGATCTTAGTTTATCCTTAATACGGTTAATTTTTGTAGCTACGTTTGTCTCGCTGATACCTGTTATCTCTGCTATCTCTTTATAACTTTTGTCATCCAGGTACAGCAACATCACCGATTTGTCAATTTCTCTTAATTCATTAATAAAGTTCATCAGCAGGCCCAGGTTGTTTTCCGTTTCATTGTCTGTTGCATCCTGCTCAAACAATACCATGCTTTCTGAAAGCGGCACATAGTTTTTTGATCTATCTTCTTTCCTGTAAAATGATATGGCCACATTTAAAGCAATACGGTACATCCATGTAGAGAATTTAAACTCAGGGTTAAAACCGGCAAATGATTTCCAGAGATTGTAAACAATTTCCTGCGCCAGGTCGTCCCGGTCAGTTTTATTGGCGCAATACGAATTACAGATCTTGTAAATGATCCCTTTGTTAGCTTGTATAAGCTGTACAAATGTTTCTTTATCTGCTGCTGTGTTCATGTTTTACAAATAACAGTATTCTTTTCATTATTCGAAATGCCGGGAAGAAAATCACAGTTTGGGAAGTATTTTTTTGAAACAGGCGATATTTGATGGCAGCACTAATGTCAGTGATATGGTTTAATGTAGGTAATACCACCTTTATAAACGGGAGAAGTTTTTATGATTTTACAGGAAAGCTCCGAGCAAAAGAAAGAGTCTTCTAATCACCACTTGCGTATCAGAAAACAATCAACTTTTAACCTACGCTGCCAACCCTTACCTTTGCCGCTCAAAAAAATAGCGCATCATTCGTGTCAATTGGTGCAATTCGTGGCTAACAATGAAATACATCAACGAAATAAACAGGCGTAAAACTTTTGCCATCATCAGTCACCCGGATGCTGGTAAAACCACTTTGACAGAGAAGTTCCTGTTGTTTGGCGGCGCCATACAAACCGCAGGCGCTGTAAAGAGCAACAAAATAAAAAAGCACGCCACCAGCGACTTTATGGAGATAGAGCGGCAAAGAGGTATCAGTGTGGCTACCAGTGTAATGACCTTTGAATATAAAGACCATCTTATCAACCTGCTGGATACTCCGGGCCACAAGGACTTTGCAGAGGATACTTACAGAACATTAACGGCGGTGGACAGCGTGGTGCTGGTGATCGACAGTGTGAATGGCGTGGAAGCACAAACAAGAAGGCTGATGGAAGTGATTGCCATGCGGAGCACACCGGTAATTGTATTCATCAACAAAATGGACAGGGATGGCAAGAACCGTTTTGATCTGCTGGAAGAGATAGAGAATGAATTAAAGATCCAGCTCCACCCGATGACGGTGCCGATCAACAGCGGTAAAGATTTTAAAGGTGTATATGATCTGCATGAAAAAAGTTTGGTATTGTTTACTGCCGGTACCAAAGCGAACGATGAAGATGTAGTGAACATTGCCGATATTAACTCTGATGTGTTAGATGCCAAAATAGGAGAGAAGGATGCTGCTACATTAAGGGAAGATGTGGAACTGATTGATGGGGTGTATGGCGAACTAAAAGTGGAAGATTACCTCTCAGGGAAAATTGCACCGGTGTTTTTTGGCAGTGCCGTAAACAACTTTGGTGTAAAAGAAATGCTGGATACATTCATCCGCATTGCGCCAACACCAAGGCCAAGGCATACTACTGTACGGGATGTGTTCCCCGGGGAAGATAAGTTCAGCGGATTTATTTTTAAGATACATGCCAACCTTGATCCAAAGCACAGGGACAGGATCGCTTTTCTCCGTGTGTGCAGTGGCCGATTTGAAAGAAGCAAATATTATGACCATGTACGGCTTGATAAAGAGTTTCGCTTTAATAACCCTTACAGTTTTTTAGCAAGGCAAAAAGATGTGATTGAAGAAGCCTATCCCGGCGACGTGGTGGGTTTGTTTGATACAGGAAATTTTAAGATCGGTGATACATTAACGGAAGGAGAGAAGTTTTACTTTACCGGCATTCCTTCTTTTTCCCCGGAAATATTTAAGGAAGTGCAGAACAAAGACCCGATGAAGACAAAGCAACTGGAGAAAGGCCTGATGCAATTGACGGATGAAGGCGTGGCACAATTATTTACACAGTTTGGCGGTAACAAAAAGATAATTGGTTGCGTGGGTGAGCTGCAGTTTGAAGTGATACAATACCGCTTATTGCAGGAATATGGCGCCAGTGTGCAGATGAACAGTCTTGGTTTTTTTAAAGCCTGCTGGATAACAAGTAAGGATGAAAAGAAGCTGGAAGATTTTATCCGCTACAAGCAGGCAAACATAGCTGAAGATAAAGACGGGCACCTGGTTTACTTAGCCCAAAGCGAATGGTTTCTGAATACAGAGATCCAGAATAACCCGGATATTGAGTTTCACTTTACGAGTGAAGTGCATAAGTAAGTTGTAAATGATAAGTTTGTGTTGTGTGACTTACTACTCATAACTTATAACATACTCCTGTTTTGTGTAAACTTTTCTTACAAAAACCTCGAAAAAAAATGCCATATTTGAAGTTTTTTAGATAATATTGTGCATAATCTTCTTCCTGCCCGATAAAGCCGCCCCTCCAAAAGAGCAAAGCTCCAATAGGTATTATGCAATAATGTATCGTACTCCTCCCTTGAAAATCATTCGCATTAATTAACCGTTGAGATGAGATAAGCATTGAAAATCAAATGTTTTGCTGATTTTTAACTTGCAACATGAATGCATTAAACCTATACCCTGCAAGCAAATTGATATGCGGAAAATTTATTCAGTTTTTCTTACGGTGATCTTGTTTGCGGCCAGCCTGCAAACTGCCTTTGCATCTGAAGGTGCCAAGTTGCCTGGCGAGAAAAACAAAAATACCTTAGAACCACTTGCCTGCCCTGTGCCTGGTATTTATACCATTGGCCCGGGAGGGGATTACGCATCTATTACATTTGTCATATCTGAATTAAGCAGTTGTCCCAGCCTTACGGGTGCTTATATATTTGAATTTAAAGCCGCTTATGTTTCAACTGTAGAAACATTTCCGGTTCTAATTCCCAATTTTACTGGAAGCAGTGCTGCTAATACCATCACTTTCAGGCCAGAGCTGGGAGCAACAGCATTAAGTATTACATCAAGCAACGCCACCGGTACTGTTTTATTTGATGGCGGAGATCACATAGCATTTGATGGAAGACCAGGTGGCGCTGGTATCACAAAAGAATTGACCATACAAAATAGCAATGTGGGCAACAGCTATGCCATCCGTTTTGTAAATGATGCTACCAATAATACCATTACTTACTGTAATGTGAGGAGTGCAAACAATAATGCCAGTGGTGGTACCATTATTTTAGCTGGCACCACAGGGAGTATTGGCAATGATGATATCCTCATAGATAATAATTCAATTTTTGATGCAGCCACGGGTACACCTAATAACGCTGTTATTTCTTCGGGCAGTGCCGGCACCGCAGCAGAGTATAATAACAATGTCACCATCTCTAATAACCGTATTTATAATTTTTGTGCAGCAAGTGGAGATATGACCGGCGTAAAAGCAGTGCAGGGCAGCAGCGATTGGATAATCAGTAACAATAACTTTTATTACACCTTTGGTGTAACGAAATCCATATCTGGTATGTTCAGTGCCATCAGCGCTTATAATAGCCAGATGAGCAATTTTACTATTACGGGTAATTATATAGGCAACAATGTAACAGGCGGGACACCTAATATACAGCTCAGCGGTGGCAGTATCCAGGTACTCAGGCTTAGCCTTAATCCTGCCGTTGCAAACAGTATCCAGGGTAATACCATCTGGAATATCAATTTTAATTCATTGGTTGTATCGCCGCTACACTGTATTATAAATTTTGCTGACGGTACTTATAATTTTGGTACCATTACCGGTAACAATATTGGCAATACCCTTTCTGTAGGTAATATAGCTATTGGGCTTGGAGGAAATGCCAACACTAACATGGCTATAATAAACTGTGGTAGTGGCAGTACAGGTATGGGAGCAGTTAATATCATTAATAATCTTATTGGTAATGTTGACCTGGTAGGCACATCATTAACTGCCAACCTGCAGTTAATAAACTTTGAGGGAGGCAGTGGTACTTATACAATAAATAATAATACGCTTGGCAGCAATGCTATTTCAGAAAGCGTTAATAATTATTTCAATACCAACTTCACCATTGTGCATGGAAACATTAGTACGGGTTCACATAGCATTACAAATAACTCTATTAACAAGTGCCTGGTTAAGAACGCTGGCAGCAACGGCTATTTGTATGGTATAAGGGTAGAGGGTAACGCATCTTATAATATTTCGGGCAACACAATTAATACTCTTCAGTCGTCTTCAACAAATACTGCACAATATCATGTGGTGGGCATACATAATACAGCAATAGCACCCAACCAAATAATAAGCGGCAATACAATGTATATTTTTAATGCCATTGCATCATCTGTAAGTACCGGAATTGCTGGTATTTATTACAATGGCCCTAATGCAGGAAATAATATTGTAGAAAGGAATTTTATTCATTCACTTGCTGCCAACAGTAGTGTTACTTCTACACGGGTTACCGGCATACATGTAGCAGGTGGCACTACCACTTACCGCAATAATATGGTACGTATGGGTATAAACAGTGCTGGCGGTAATATAACCACTGCACAGGATATTGAAGGCATACATGAAGAAGGAGGAACCAATAATTTTTATTTCAATAGTGTATATATAGGATCCATTGGCGTAGGGGCTGGCAATTCGTCTTATGCATTTAAAAGCGACATCAGCACTAATGTGACAAGAAGCTACCTCAATAATATTTTTTATAATGCCCGTTCTAATGCATCGCTTACCACACCGGCACATTATGCCATGCAGCTTAACAGTGCTGCCGGCGTTACAAGTAATTATAATATTTTGTATGCAACAGGTACCGGCAGAATGCTGGCTAATTTTAACGGCACAGATATAAGTATGCTGAGTGTATGGCGGAGTACGGTTGGCGGTGATGTTAATTCAATGAGTGCAGATCCACAGTTTGTATCTCCCAATACTGCATGGAATGTGGTTGATCTTCACATAAGGCCAAGCCCTACAATTACAGTAGTGGAATCAGGTGGTGTAAACATAGCTTCTGTTACCAATGATTATGATCTGCAAACAAGGAGTACACTAACGCCGACTGATATAGGTGCAGATGCCGGAAACTTTACTGCTCCAAACAAAGCAGATATGTCGCCGGTAAATTTACTCACACCCACTTCATTTGCATGCCTCAATGCAACCACACAGGTTAGAGTGGTGATAAGAAATTATTATAGCAACACTGTGAATTTTGCTACATCGCCAGTAACAATAAATGTTGCGGTAACAGGTGCAGTTACCACAAACCTTAGCGGGGGTGTAAATACGGGTACACTGGCTCCAGGTGATAGTCTGGTCGTAACAATACCCGGCTCCTTAAACATGAGTGCAGCAGGTACTTACAACTTTTCAATTTCAACAACTGTTGGTGGTGGTTATACTGATATTGATGTAACTAATAATATCTATACTACTTCAGTAACACCTGGTGCATATAATATCGGCACACTCTTATCTTCTGTTGCCAATTTTTGTAATTCAGGCATACCGGTGCTTACACTTACCGGTACGTATGGCACAGTACAATGGCAGGAATCCACAATCAGTAACACCGGCCCGTGGACGAATGTGGGGACTAACAGCCTTACATATGTACCGGCTTCTATTCTTATCACAACCTACTACCAGGCAGTGGTGAGTTGTGGAGCAAGCAATGGCCCCAGCAATGTAGAAACAGTATTGGTTATTCCTGCTTCTGTTGCTAACACAGCGGCATTGGCTAATGGCGTGCCTGTTTTATCTGTTTGTGAAGGCAGCAGTATTACGCTTACACAAACAGGCGGCTCTATTATATCCGGTGCACAATGGCAATGGTACGAAGGAACGCCGGCAAATAATTTTATCACACCTGCTGGCAGTCCAACTACGGCGGCTGATGCAGCCACAGTAATAACCCCAACTATTAATGCTACTTATTATTTAAGAGCCTCAGGAGGAACGGCTCCATGCGATGGTAATTTACCTGCCTCCAATACAGGCAATCCTGTTGCAACAGTTATTGTAAACGTTAACGGCACATGGCTTGGCAATAACACTAACTGGAATGATAATACAAACTGGTGCGGCGGTTTAGTACCCACTGCCACTACAGATGCATTTATACCGACAGGGCTGGGTACTTATCCAATTATCAGCACTACGCAAAGTGTAAGAAATATTACCATCTATTCAGGCGCTGCTGTAACATTAAGTTCTGCAGGCGAACTAACAATAAAAGGAAATCATACGAATACCAACGGTACTATTACTAATAATGGTAAGATCATTCTAAATGGTACATCCCTGCAAAGCTTCCCTGGCAGCACAGCTACTGTGGGGGCAATGAATATACTGGAAACAGATAATGCTGCCGGTATCAGCATTGACAGATCATTTACAATTTCCGGTAAACTACAACCAACCAATGGCACTGTTAGTTTGAACAATAACGACATTACGATTAAATCTGATGCAACAGCTACTGCTAATGTTGGCCAACTTGGGGGCGGCGCTGCATTCAATTACAATGGCACTGGCAAGTTTGTTGTTGAAAGATATGTTCCTGCAAGAAGGGCATGGCGTTTACTAACGGCGCCTGTTACTATAGCAAGCGGTGCTACTATCAATAGCACATGGCAGGAAGGCGCTACTCAATGGCCGATGGGCCCGGCTACACCAGCCAGCAATCCTAATGATGGCTATGGCGTACACATAAGCGGTGGCACCAATGCCAATGGCTACGACCAGAATGTAAATGGCAACCCCTCTATAAAAGTATTTAGTGCAGGTGTATGGAATGGTATGTCGGTGGCTACATCATTATATACAAAAAAGGTAACTGACGAACCAGGCTACATGCTTTTTGTAAGGGGCAGCCGGGCCGTTGACCTTACGTTTGGTGTATCCACTGTTCCCAATAACACAGTGCTTAGAACAAACGGCCATTTAAAAGTTGCTAATGTAACACCACTTAGCGTTACAAGTACCGGGCTAACGGTGGTGGGCAACCCGTTTGCATCTGCCATTAACTTTAACAGCATTGCCACCTTAAATGGGTTTTCATTGGCAGAAAACAAATATTATTTGTGGGACCCTTCTCTTACAGGCTTATATGGCGTAGGAGCATGGGTTACATTAGCATATAACGGCAGTACATACGACAGAACGGTATCTTCATTTAATGACTATACTTCATCAGGAGGTAGCCAGGGTATTGATAATATCGGCACCATTCAATCCGGTGCTGCCTTTATGATGGATTTTGGCGGCAGTGCTGCAACAATCAATTTTAATGAATCAATAAAAATAGATGGCAGCAGTAATCTTTTGTTCAGGACAACAAGAAAACAAATGCGTGCCAACCTGTATGTTGAACGTGATAACGATGTATCACTGATTGATGGCGTACTTGTTACTTACAATCCATCATACAGCAATAATGCAGATGGCCTGGATGTAAATAAACTGAGCAACTTCTCTGAAAACTTTGGGTTACAAAGACAAGGTAAAGTGCTGGCTATTGAAAGAAGAAGGCCTGTTACAGTAAGCGATACGATCTTTTTAAATATTGCACAGATGAGGGTTCGTAATTATCAATTTGCCTTTGAGCCTGATAGTATGAACCATGACAACCTTGCCTGCTATCTTGAAGATACTTATCTCCATACAAAAACACCAGTAAGTTTGGTTGAAAAAACAGTGGTGCCATTTAGTATCAGCACCGATGCAAATGCTGCAAGAGACAGGTTCCGTTTGGTGTTTAATCCGTGGATACATTTTAGCAATTGCAAAGCTTCTTTTGCAAATGAAGAAACATTTGTTACATGGGCTGTTACAGGAGAGACAGATCTTGATAAATATGAAATTGAACGTTCAACAGATGGACTTAATTTTTCTGTGATTGGCAATGCAGCAGCTTCAGGTAACAGCAATTATTCTTTATTTAAATATAAAGATCCATATACGGCTGCAGGTGTTTACTACTACCGTATCAAGGCATCAAGCAAACATGATGTAGTTACTTATAGTGATATAGCCAGGGTTACAATACTAAAAGTAAGTTCTTCTTTGTATGTCTTTCCTAATCCGGCAATTGATAATAAAGTTCATTTACAGGTAAGTAATAGTTTACCGGCAGGCGAATATCATTTGAAATTACTTTCAACAGATGGAAAAACTGTAAATACAAGAACGATAAACCATCCCGGGGGCAGGGCCACTTATTCCATCAGGCCCGATGTTATTTTAACGCCGGGGATTTATCAATTAGAAGTTATTTTACCTGGCAACAGCAGGCAATTGCTTAAGGTAATGATGAAATAAGATCAAACGCCTGTATAATTAAAAGGTGTTATCGCCCTTAATTCCGTTTTTACTGTTGCAGAAACTTTTAAAGTATTGATAAAGGCATGAATTGTTTTTTTATCAATTGTTCCCTTGCCTCTTGTCAATTCTTTTAATGCCTCGTATGGTTTGGGGTAATTCTCTCTTCTTAATATTGTTTGAATAGCCTCCGCAACTACGGCCCAGTTATTATCCAGATCTTTATTTATAGCGCTTTCATTCAATACTAATTTTTCAATTCCTTTTTCAATTGATCTGATAGCAAGAATGGTGTGGGCAACAGGTACGCCAATATTTCTTAATACGGTGGAGTCTGTCAGATCTCTTTGCAATCTTGATATGGGAAGTTTGGCAGAAAAATGTTCAAGCAAGGCATTGGCAATACCAAGATTTCCTTCTGCATTTTCAAAATCAATAGGGTTCACTTTATGTGGCATGGCACTGCTGCCAATTTCTCCTTTCTTTGTTTTTTGTTTAAAATAATCCATGCTGATATAAGCCCAGATATCACGGCAGAAGTCAATAAGGATCGTATTAATGCGTTTGATAGCATCAAAATGTGCGGCTAATGTATCGTAATGTTCAATTTGTGTGGTGTATTGCTGCCTGTCCAGGTTGAGCTTTGCTTCCACAAACTCGTTAGCAAATTTTACCCAGTTGTATTTGGGGTAGGCCACGTGGTGAGCATTAAAGTTGCCGGTGGCACCGCCAAACTTTGCAGTAAAAGGTATATAGCTGAACAACTGAATTTGATTCTCTATTCTTTCCACAAATACCAACATCTCCTTGCCAAGCTTTGTTGGCGAAGCAGACTGGCCATGTGTTTTTGCAAGCATCGGCACAGCTTTATAATCCTCCGCCATTTTATGAATAGCTGTTTGCAGGTTTAATATCGCCGGCAGGTATTCATGTTCTGTTGCATGTTTCCAGCTAAGTGGGATGGCTGTATTATTAATATCCTGTGAGGTAAGACCGAAGTGAACCCATTCTTTTAAGTGTGCTGCATTACATTTATCCAACTCCACTTTTAAAAAATATTCCACCGCTTTTACATCATGATTAGTGATCTTTTCTGTTTCTTTTATTTGTTCTGCATCCGCAACAGAAAAATCAGTGACTGCTTTTAATAAATGTTCTTTTACAGCAGCCGGCAGTTTGAAAAACTTTTTTTCGGCCAGGAATAAAAAGTATTCCACTTCCACCAGCACACGGTATTTGATAAGTGCATATTCGCTGAAGTATTCATCTAAGTGTTGCAGTTGTTTCCGGTATCTTCCGTCAACAGGGCCAATAGCGGTGAGTGCTGATATTTCCATATATGTAAATAGTAGAGGCCGCAAAGATAACTGCTGCTGCCGAAAAACTATGTGATGCCCGTATCTTTGCGTTATGAATTTGAATACTTCCGGTGGTGGCAATAAAGTAAAGGTTGGAGCAGTAAGTTATCTCAATACAAAACCACTTGTTTTTGGCTTTGAAAAGGGCATGATGAAGGATGAAGTTGAACTCACATACGACTATCCTGGAAAAATTGCACAGTCATTGCTCAATGGCACTATAGATGTTGGATTGGTTCCTGTTTCCATAATCCCTGAAATGAAGGAGCATCATTTGCTGGCAGATTACTGCATTGCAGCCGACGGCCCTGTGGCAAGTGTTTGTTTGTTCAGTGAAGTACCGCTGCAGGAAATAACCACGGTGCTGCTGGATTACCAAAGCCGTACTTCCGTATTGCTGGTGCAGTATTTATTAAAAGAGTATTGGCAACAGGCCCCTGTGTTTAAAAAAGCGGGTGTTGATTTCATCAATGAGATAAAAGATACAACCGCAGCCGTTGTAATAGGAGACAGGGCATTTAAACAGCGCAAAATTTCTCCTTATATATATGATCTTGGCGAAGCATGGAAAAACCATACCGGTCTTCCATTTGTATTTGCCGCATGGGTAAGCAACAAAGCTTTGCCTGCTGATTTTATTACCAGCTTTAATGCTGCCAATGAATATGGATTACAAAGATTGGAGGAAGTGATCAGCGAAAATCCATGCAACGATTTCGACCTTACAAAATATTATACCCATCACATACAATATCGCCTTGATGATGTAAAACGCAGCGGCCTTCAGAAATTTTTAGCCTGGTGCAGGCATTTAAAAGAAAGCAGGCAACCAAACGGCGTTTTATAGTAATAAGTCCCCACTTTTTTCGTTATTGCTTCAGTTTCACAGGAAAGCCATCCTGCGTTGCCCTATTATGTCCCTGAAAGCAAACAGGCTAATGAAAAAAATACTTGTAACCACTGCATTGATATTATCCGTACCAATTTTGTATGGGCAGCTACCCGATGCACAAAAACTCATAGATATATTCAGCATTCCTGCGGCAAAATTCGACGACTGGGCAGCAAAAAAGAAATTCTATTTTACATTCAATACAAAGAATGAGGATACCCTTATCAGGCATTACGATTTTAAATCGGTGGTAAAAAAAGGTAAACTTGTTGATTCAATAGAACGTAGCATTCAATGTAAGGAGAACGAAAAAGATTTTAATCTTGTTTATCAAACAGCTTCTGAACCCGAATTTTCGGCATTGATCCAGCAATTAAAAGCAATGGGCTTTTACTGCAATATGGAAGGTGAGGCTGCAAAAGACAGGTTACTTTACCAGCATAAAGATTTTATAGCTAAAACATATACTGAAATAAAAGACAGCACCACTTTTTATTCATTGCAGTTTCATGAACAGGATTTTCCCGATCCAGCGGAAATAATGTATGCCGATGACCTCTTATGTTTTACTTCTCATGAATACCTGGTACATTATTTTGGAGAGGAAAATGTAAAAAAAGACTACTATTTTTTTTCCGGTAATGAACTTGCTAATTGTTCTGTATTGTTTGTAAATACATCCAGGCAGGTGGTTTTTATATGGAGAGATGAAGTGAACAGGAGAGGTATTGATGATATTTTATTTGGCGGCCAGCAAAAATTAAAAAGTGCTATGTCAGGAGGAAAGTATGTTGCAGAAAGTGACTGGCGTTTTAAAAGTGGTGTGCATCCTGGTATGACCCTGTATGAGTTAAGAATATTGAATGGTGATGATATAAAGTTTTACGGTGGTAACTCACTAAAATCCGGCACTGTGATAACAGGCAACAAAGGGAAACTGGATTTTTATAAAGAAGAAATTATTTTAGGTTGTGTAAATTGTACTGATAATAATTTTGCGAAAGCAGAAGTAATGAACGCTGATGAAGCTTTGGCAGATGGTAAAATTTTATTTGTATTATCAGTTGTATTAAACGCTGATGAAAAGGCTGATTCAAAGCCCAACCAGCCGGTTGTAAGTAAATAAACTATATAATGCTGCCTCATCCTTTTAATTTAACTCCCCTTTAATTTATTGGCCAGGTAATAAAATCAGTCCTTATAAATTACATTTGCACCCGTGCAGGAACAAACTAATTACGCTGGAATTAAAACAACCAACTGGGGAAAGGCGTTTGAAAATACCCGGTTCAGGAAAAAATTGATAGCAGGTGTTATTCTGCTTGTAGGTATTCTTATGATGTTTCCATATTTTTTTGCATTTATTGAAACAAGGAACGGGGCTATTTTAGATGATGTATTGCTCAGGTACATTGGCCCGTTTGATCTATCTATTCCCATTTTTATTGTTATATGGTCAACCACACTGTTATTTATTTTCAGGAGTTTTTATCAGCCGCAAATTTTTCTGAATGTTGTGTACTGCCTTAGTTTTTTGTCTTTAGTAAGGATGCTGTCGATCTATCTTACACCACTTGATCCGCCTGCCACTATCAAAAGACCCACTCACAAGTATTACTTATGGTGGCAAAGATGTTTTTATGACCAAAGATCTTTTCTTTTCCGGCCATACTTCAAACATGCTGATGCTGGCCATGTGTCTTGAAAAAAAATCAGATAAGTGGTGGGGATATATTGCGGCCGTATCGGTTGGCATTCTTGTATTGCTGCAACATGCACACTATACTATTGATGTGCTGGCGGCATTTATCATTACGGGCTTTGTAGTGATGGTAGGTAAAAGGGCTGCGGAGTATTAGCGCTTAAATAATGAAAGTGATATAAAAACGAATTCCCTCCTGAGAACAGGAGGGAATTTCTTTAACCCTTAAAACAACCAACATGAAATGTTGATTCCTATGGCTGCAATTTCAGATTTTGTTATGATATATGCAAGATTTCTTCTAATTTTTTTTGTGTTGATAATAGAACCCTCAACAATATGTTTGTATAGGCCAATATCAATAAATGAAAAACCCCCTGAAGAATCAGGGGGTTTTTTCTTTAACCCTTAAAACAACCAACATGAAATGTTGATTCCTATACTGCACAAGATACGTTGTTTAGTATAATAAGGGTTCTATTTTTTCTAAAAAAATTTATGAAAGTGCAATTTCAAGTACCTGCTGCATTGTTTTTACGTAATGGAATTTAGTGCCTTTTATAAACGCCGGGTTTATTTCCAGCACATCTTTTTCATTTTGCCAGCACATGATTATTTCTTTTAAACCAGCCCTTTTTGCTGCCAGCACTTTTTCTTTAATGCCGCCAACGGGCAACACCTGTCCACGTAAGGTTATTTCTCCCGTCATAGCTGTGTAGGGCCGTATCTTTTTGTTAGTGAAAGCGCTTGTAAGAGCTGTCATCATTGTAATACCTGCACTTGGCCCATCCTTGGGCACGGCTCCTTCGGGTACATGTATATGTACATTCTTTTTATTAAAAACTTCCGGGTCAATATCAAATTTCTTTGCATTTACCTGTAGCCAGGTGTAAGCTGTACTGGCGCTCTCTTTCATCACATTACCAAGGTTACCGGTCATTTTTAATTCGCCTTTGCCATCACTTAGCGATGTTTCAATAAACAAAATATCACCACCAACATAGGTCCATGCAAGGCCAACCGCCACACCAGGCATATTAGCTACCTTATACATATCATTATTATATCTCGGCTTGCCTAATATTTTTTCAAGGTCAGGATGTGTAAGCGTTGGTTTTACTTTTCCTTTTATGGCATATTGCTTTGCAAGGTTACGCATTACGCCAGCCAGTTGCCTGTCAAGGTCACGTACGCCACTTTCCCTTGTATAATCCTCAATCAATTTCTCCAGTATCTTATCTCCAATTTTGATGTTCACATCTTTTAAGCCATGTGCATCCTGCTGCTTTGGTAAAAGATGGCGCTTGGCTATCTCAATTTTTTCTTCCACTGCGTAACCACTCAGATCAATTATTTCCAACCGGTCTCTTAATGCAGGCTGAATATTATTGATATTATTGGCAGTGGCAATAAACAATACTTTGCTCAGATCATATTCCAGTTCAAGATAGTTATCGTAAAAAGTATTGTTCTGTTCCGGGTCAAGCACTTCCAGCAAAGCAGAAGAAGGATCGCCACGGTGATCTGCACCCACTTTATCAATTTCATCCAGTATCATTACAGGATTACTGCTTTTTATTTTCCTGATAGATTGAACAATGCGGCCCGGCATGGCACCAATATAAGTTTTACGATGGCCACGTATTTCACTTTCGTCATGCAAGCCTCCTAAACTCACCCTTACATATTTACGTGATACAGCATTGGCAATGCTTTTGCCTAAACTTGTTTTACCAATACCCGGAGGGCCAACAAAACAAAGTATCGGGCTTTTCATATCACCTTTTAATTTCAACACCGCTAAATATTCCAGTATCCTTTCTTTTATTTTTTCCATGCCATAGTGATCATGGTCGAGTATCTTTTTTGCCTTTTTCAGATCGTAAGAATCTTCGGTATAATCAAGCCAGGGCAGATCAAGCATCAGGTCAAGATGATTATACACTACAGAATAATCCGGTGTGCTGGGGTGCATCCTTTCTAATTTCTCAACACCTTTTTTAAACATTTCCTTTGCAGCCGCTGTCCATTTTTTTGTCTCCGCTTTCTTCAACATCTCTTTTACTTCCGCCACATTATCGCCACCCAGTTCTTCTTTAATGGCTTTCATTTGCTGCTGCAGAAAATATTCTTTCTGTTGCTTATCAAGTTCAGCCCTTGTTTTATTGGTTACTTTGTTTTTTAGTTCGGTGTATTGCAGTTCAGTATGGAGCAGGTTAAGCAATAATTCAGCCCTAGCTTTTATATGATTTGTTACCAGCAGGCGTTGCTTGTCTTTAAGATCGCTGCTGAGGTTACTGCTTACAAAATGTATAAGAAAAGCAGGGTTCTCAATATTCTTTAAAATAATACCGGCTTCACTGGGCAGGTTGGGAGAGAGGCCGATAATTTGCGAAGCAAGATCCTTAATGCTTCCAATCATAGCACCAAAATCTTCATCATCTTTTATCACTTCTTCATCAAGCAATTTTACTTTGGCTTTAAAATAAGGGTCCTCTGTTGTTATCTCGTCTATTTTAAAGCGTTTCTTACCTTGAATGATAATTGTGGTGCCGCCATCAG
>JAZKGV010000172.1:14996-19426 GCA_040385725.1 Bacteroidota bacterium
AATTTCTTCAAGATCACTTACGGCAGGTTCTTCTATCGTACTGTCTTTTTGCGCTATTACGCCTATCAATTTGTCACCTTTGTATACATCCTGTACTGCCTTTATGCTCTTATCCCTGCCTACGGTAATGGGCAATACCACCCCGGGAAAAAGCACTGTATTCCGTAATGGTAAAATGGGTAATTCGTCTGAAATGCTTTGCAGGCCTTCGTCTTCGCTGCCGTCTTCGTTTAGGGGAATGATGGGCATAAACTCCATTTCATCTTCGCCGCCCTGTAAAATGTACTGGTTGTGGTTCATAATTCAATTTATGGTCAAAATGTCAAAATCTATAGCTGTTTAGCTGTTTTTTTTGTGGAGTACTATATTGGCAACATTGGTGCCGGATTAGGCAATGGACAATAAGCAAGAAAAGTAGGGAGGTAAAAATAGCACACAGGTGTAATCAGATATTTATTCCCATGAGAATATCACTATCAAATGAATAGGCTAACTTTATACAAATTCATTTATTAATGCAAACTCTTACTATTCAAATAACAAATAATACCGGGTTGAAAGCAATTAATACATTGGAGAAAAAGCAGTTTCTTAGAATTGTCGATAAACAGGAATTCAACTCTCCGGCATTACCCGGCAAACCCCTTAATCTTAAGGAATTTAAAGATTGGATAGCTGGAGCAGAAACTTCGGCAACTGTCAGTTTAAAAGAAGCCAAAGCAAAATGGGTAGGCAAAAGAAAACAACTGCAAAAGCTTACCCGGTAACAATAACCCTGAATGCACTGCAGAATATTGATGAAATAACCGGTTACATCGCTTTTATAAAACAACAACCACATAATGCAATAAAAGTGGGCGATGACTTATTTGCCACGATAGATAAAATTGCTGTAACACCTTTTGCCTATAAAGAATGCGAAGAACTGCCAACCAAAACAAAAATCTATCGCCGTGCTGTTTGTCATTCATGGTATATTATCTACAGGATAAAACCAGATGAAATAGTAATACTTGGAATCATTCATCAATCAAGGCGATCCTCAAAAATTAAAAAACTGCAAAGAGTAAAATAGCAACATACGCTTATTTTTGCCGCAATGGATATTACCTGTACAGATAAAGAACTGGATATACTGAAAAAGATCAGTGATGCTGCCGCTGCATTGCAGTTGCCCTGCTATCTTATCGGCGGTTTTGTAAGGGATAAAATAATCGGCAGGCCGACAAAAGATATGGATATTGTTTGCCTGGGCGATGGTATTGCTTTAGCTGAAGCTGTATCCAAAAAATTTTCTCCAAAGCCAGAGGTAAACTTCTTTAAAAATTTCGGCACGGCTCAAATAAAGACCGGAGATCTGGAAATAGAATTTGTAGGCGCAAGAAAGGAAAGCTACACACACAACAGCCGAAAGCCTGAAGTGGAACCTGGTACATTGGAAGACGACCAGAACAGGAGAGACTTTACTATCAATGCACTTGCCATCAGCTTAAATAAAAACGACTACGGAAAACTTTTAGATCCTTTCAATGGCATAAAAGATATTGAAGCAGGGATCATACAAACACCCCTTGAACCAGAAAGAACTTTTAGTGATGACCCATTAAGGATGATGAGGGGAATTCGTTTTGCAGCACAATTAAATTATACCATTGCGCCTGCAACCTTTACAGCCATAAAGGAAAATGCACACCGCATAAAAATTGTAAGTGGTGAACGTATTGCGGATGAGTTGAATAAAATTTTGTTATCAGCAAAGCCATCTGTTGGTTTTGATCTGTTATACAAAAGCGGTCTGCTGAAAATTATTTTTCCTGAGATGGTTGAATTGGCAGGCGCAGAATATATTGACGGGTTTGGGCATAAGGATAATTTTTATCACACATTGCAGGTAGTGGATAATGTATGTAAAGCAACCGATGACCTATGGATCCGCTGGGCGGCAGTGCTGCATGATATTGCCAAGCCGGTAACAAAGAAATTTGAAGAAGGCCATGGCTGGACATTTCATGGGCATGAAGTGGTGGGAGGGAGAATGGTGCCGAAAATTTTTACCAGGCTAAAACTACCACAGAACGAAAAAATGAAATTCGTCCGCAAGCTGGTTGAATTGCATTTACGCCCCATCAGTCTTACCAAAGAAAGTATTACCGACTCAGCAATAAGAAGATTACTGTTTGACGCAGGTGAAGATTTTGAAGCATTGATGATGTTGTGCAGGGCAGATATTACATCCAGGAACAAACAAAAAGTAAAACGCTTTTTAGAAAACTTTGAACTGGTGGAAAAGCGCTGTGAAGAAGTGGAAGCCAAAGACCAGGTACGCAACTGGCAGCCACCCATAACAGGCGAAATGATCATGAGTACATTCAACCTGCAACCAGGCCGCATAGTAGGAGATATAAAAAATGCAATAAGAGAAGCGATATTAGACGGTGTGATACCGAATGAGTATGATGCTGCTTATTCTTTTATGATGGAAAAGGCAAGAGACTTAGGAGTAACTGTTTGAAAAATTAAAATATTTTCTCCTCCCTTGTCAACACACCATTTTCATTAATGCCCTCTACAATCACCCTCAGTTTTTTTGTGTTGTCGTTATTATAAAAAGGTAATGTTATCCTGCGGCTGTTGTGATCGAAATAAACATTTGGGTTCCAGTATAACGTGGTGCGGTAATCTTTGGTAAAAGCATCTGCATTTTTTTCACTGTAATCAGGAGAGTAAAATTGCCTTACTGTAGAATAACCATACACAACAGAAGAGGGTAGTGCTGTAAATGAGGAATTAAGTGCTGCACCCTTTTTAGTATAAATTGCAATAGCACCACCAGCACCACCACCCATACCTCCCATAAAGGGCGGCCTGAAAACTTTAATCATTGCCACATCATTCATACTGAGGCCTTGCAGCATACCCAGGTCAGAAGGGCTTTCATTTAAAAAAATACTGGTATTGCTTCCACGCCATGTAGCGGTGGTACCGCCTGTGGTGTTTATCTGCAAGCCAGGCACTTTTCCCTGCAGGTATTGCAATACACCAAACGAAGCTGTTGCAGCCGGGTCTTCTTCCAATGCAAAAGTGTAACCATCACCGCCACTAAAAAAACCAGAAGTATATTCTTTATCTAATTTTTCTTTCAGCGATTTTTTTTGTGTTACCACTTTCACTTCCTGCAATACCTGCACTTTGCCCAGGCTTGATTCGTCCTTGCGTTTTGCTGCAGCAAGGGCAATATTTTTTGATAAAGCATTACTGTCAGCTTTGTCGGGCATATAATAATAATCCAGTTGTTGCTTACTAAGCAAGGGTGCTTTTACAAAACTGTTGTTGAAAAGAAAGGAAGCAGTTGAGGTGTATGTTTTATCCTTGTCGTTGCTTAATTGGTAATACACTTTTGCAGTATCAAAAAAATACAGGCCATCAGCATTGAACTCGCCGTTGTCATTCATTTGAAGGGAAAGATAGTTTGGCTGGCCGATCTTGGTTTTCAATATTGCAGTAAGCGAACGGCCATACAGTAATGTTCTTGAAAGGCCCACCACTTTTCCCTGTATGGATAAATTATTCTCTGGTTGGTACTTTGCTACGGGCCATTCGTTGGCCAACATTTTTTCCCATGTAAACCTCCGCCATCCATTCGTCATCATTACCATATCAAGATGTTGCTTTACTGAATCATCATCACTTGAAAAATAATATGCCGGGTTATATACATATCCTTTCAGATCGCTGCTTAATAAAAAGTTGCTGTAAATATTCTCTTCATTTTTTCCAATGGGGTTAAGGTCTGCATCTGTAACTGCCACAGAAAGATTGCTGAGCAAATTGCCACCCACATCAATTTGTAAAACGCTTCTTGCCCTTTTATCCATGTTTTGTTCTGCCATGTGCAGGTCGGTAATAAAAGAGTAATTGCTGTTGTTGATAAAAACCAACCGCTCCGCTACAGGTTGTGTGAGTGCATTAAACACCGTAACCTGTAAAATGCCATCGGGTATACTATCTGATGGCATCGGTGCTGTTACAGTAGTTTTTTGAGTAAGGTTAATTACCGCGGCATATTGTATGCGTTGGTGTAATTGTGCCACTACGGTAAACTTCTTGTTTACATCACCGGTTGCATCTGGCCTTGTAAGTGTGTAGTTAAGTTTGCCATCAAGCATACTGGTATGAATTACCACGCCATCTTTCTTTGCAGCAGGCAACGCCGTTTCATGAAGCTTGCCTGTTTTGTCTTTCCATATAGCTTTATAGGTTTCTCCCGGTACCGGCAGCAACATAAAAGTGCCCATGCCATCATGTGCAGGGGAAAAGGAGGTGATCTTTTTATTATTGTTGTTCAAAATATCTCCTTTAACGGAGACAGGCACACCCTCCTGGTTGGTTGCTTTAAATGCAACAACTGATTCAATATTCTCAACCAGGTC
>JAZKGV010000172.1:19436-20072 GCA_040385725.1 Bacteroidota bacterium
TTCAGGGAAGAAAGTGATGTTATAAACCAGTGCTGTATTCTTTTTAGCCAATGCTTTCTTAGGGATCACATACAATGGTTTTACGTATAACAGGCTGCTGTCAAAGTTCAGCATCCAGGCAGTGTATGCCCGTATATACAGGCGTGTGTCTGCCAAAGAATCGGGCAATATAAAATCTGACGAAGCACCCGACATTATTACCGGCATTGTTCTTCGTTGCAACACAGCGCCTTTATCTGTAATGAGTTCGGCATATAATGTTTTGCTGTACGGTACAGCAACATTATCGGCAGTGAGATAAGCTTTGAACCAAACAGTTTCCCCGCCTGCATACGTGTTTTTATCAGTTTGTAAATACACTCTCTCCTGCGGAAAATTTGTTTCGGCAATGCTTAATACAGAATCTAATTGCTGTGATTTTGTTGTATGGGTAATGGTAAAAAGCAAACAGCTGACCAGGCCTTTTTTAAAAAAAGTATGTTGCAATAATGAACTGATACGGTTTGCAAATAATGAGTAACTGTATTTTTTCATTTCCGAGGAGGAATAAGCGTTTTGGTTTTGAATGTGGTAAAGATAATTATTGTTTTATTCGCCAGGTGAATGTTATTTTCTAAATCTTATTCTTTTAAAAAA
>JAZKGV010000173.1:0-4505 GCA_040385725.1 Bacteroidota bacterium
CAATGATGAACAAAAAGCAAAGGCTGAAAAATATAAAGCTGAACTGGATAAAAGCGGTGCATGGGATAATCCTATCGTGACGACCCTTGAACCATTCACTAAATTTTATCCTGCGGAAGATTATCACCAGAACTATTACAATGATAACCAGGGGCAAGGCTATTGCCAGTTTGTGATAAGGCCGAAGGTGGAGAAGTTTCAGAAGGTGTTTAAGAATAAGTTGAAGCATTAATTTTTTGTTACACGAATTGTTTCGAATTACACTAATTATTCAAATCAATTCGTGTAATTCGTTTTAATTAGTGTAATCCTTCCTATTCCTTTTTAGTTCTTCTTAACTCCAATAGATTTAAACTGTTTGGCGTAAAGTCTTTGATGTTGGTATGTACTAAATGTATCGCCATATCATACCACAAAGGAACAACAGGTGCATCATTCATTACCAGCTGATCCATTTGCTGATATAGTTTGTAACGGAGTGAATCATTTTTTTCTGCAACAGCTTTTTCATACAGCACATCATACGCTTCATTATGATAATGGGTATAATTGGGCGGCGCCGGATTTTTGCCATAGAACACACTCAAATAATTTTCTGCATCGGGGTAATCTGCTATCCAGCTTCCACGAAAGAATAAGGCCTGTGATTTGGAAGTCTGCTCCAGCAACAAACTTTTTTGTATGGTTTCCACCTGCACTTTTATTCCAACCTGTTGCAGTTCGTTGGCAATATAACCGGCAAGATCAGCGTAGATCGGAATGGTGAGGAGTTTTATTATTGGCAGGTTATTACCATTGGGAAAACCTGCTTCTGATAATAATTGCTTTGCTTTTGCGGGATCATAATGATACCCTTTTACAATAGCTGTATCAAATGATGGAAGCCCGGCGGGCACAAAACCACTTTCGGCAGCAATGCCAATAGAGTTACGCAAATACAACATCATCTTTCTCCTGTCAAAACCATAGTTGATCGCCTGTCTTATTTTTTGTATCCCTAATGGCGATTGTTTTACCAACGCATTATTACTGTCAACCAAAATACCGAAGTACTCAATATTGAGATAAGGATGTTTTTGCAATACAAGTTTTCCCTCCCACTCTTTTTTTAAGTTGCCAGTTTTAGTAAGAATTTCATCTTTAAAAGATGCTTCGATATCGTTGATAAAATCAAGGCGCTGTTGCTGAAATTCCAGGAACTCTGTTGCCTTACTATCGTAGAAAGAAATTTTGATACCATCTAAATACGGCAATGAATTTCCAACGCTGTCTCTTTCAAAATAATGTTCATTCTTTTTTAATACCAGCGCCTGCCCTTCTTCCCAGGCTACAAATGCAAAAGGGCCGGTACCAACAGGATGGCTACGGAAATTGCTTCCGTATTTTTCCATTGCTTCTTTAGGAACAATGGAGCAATACTGCATACTCAATATGCCGAGTATGGGTTGAAACGGCCTTTGCAATTTTAATTGAAAAGTGGAATCATCAATGACAGTAAATGGCTGTATTGAATCCACCCTGTTATTAAAGATCCATGCACCTGGGCTGGCAGTGCTTTTGTCCATGATGCGGTTGAAACTATACAGCACATCTGTAGCGGTTAGTTTTCTTCCCTTGTTGTTTGCAAATGCGGCATCATCATGAAAAAAAACATCTGTACGCAAATGAAAAATAAAAGAAAGGTTATCAGCAGCAATATCCCAGTTTTTTGCCAGTGAAGGTTTTAACTGCATGTTAGCATCCACTTCCACCAATGTATTGTATAATTGATGCACCGCCCACATGATGCTTTGGTTTTTGGCAAAAGCAGGATCAAGAGAAGCAATGCCTGTGGTTTCGTTATAGTGAAATATCTTTTTATCCGGGTGCTGGTGGCTTTTACAGCCAATGATGCAACAGTAAATAATTGACAAAAGACAAATACAGGAGCGGTTCATATAGTGAATGAAAAGAAACTAAATTAGCGAATTAAAATTCAATCAACATGCGCTTTATAAAAGCATCTTTATTTTTTATCTTCCTACTTTTCACCTTTTCTTTTTCTAATGCACAACTTTTAGAACCAAAAGATGAATTTACTCATGCAGATACTTTAAGAGGCAGCAATGGGCCGGGAAGGAATTGGTGGGATGTGTTGAAATATGATATACATGTGAAGTTTAATTTGGAGGATAGTACAATTAGTGGGTGGAATGAGATAGAGTTTAAAGTAACTGATGCTTCTATACCAATAACTTCTGTGCATGGAAATTTGACCAGATCAATGCAAATCGATTTACAAGACCCCCTGATATTGGATAGCGTTTTAGTTCATCATGCCGGGTTAGAAAATATTATTACAAAACAGAAATTTAGTAAAGAAGGAAACGCTTATTTCATCAACTTGATTGGATGTAAATTATTAACGAAAATAAAAAATCCAGTTATAAAAATTTACTACCACGGTAAACCCACCATTGCCCTCCGTCCGCCCTGGGATGGTGGCGTTATCTGGAAAAGAGACAAGAATAAAAATCCTTTTATCAGCATCGCCTGCGAAGGACTAGGCGCAAGCGTTTGGTATCCTTGTAAAGACATTCAAAGTGATGAACCTGATAGTGCGGAAATGCACATTACTATTCCTGAAAATTTAGAATGTGTTGGTAACGGCAGATTCAGGGGAAAAACAAATAACATTGATGGCACGGCGACTTACAATTGGGCAGTGACCTCTCCTATTAATAATTATAACATCATTCCATACATCGGTAAGTATGCACACTTTAGCGAAGTATACAAAGGAGAAGCTGGTGATTTAGACATGGATTATTGGGTGCTTGATTATAACCTGGAGAAAGCAAAAGAACATTTTAAAGATGCTCCTAAAATGATGCAAGCTTTTGAATATTGGTTTGGCCCCTACCCTTTTTATGCTGATGGATATAAATTAGTGGAAGCGCCACATCTGGGCATGGAACACCAAAGTGCTATTGCTTACGGCAATGCATATAAAAAAGGGTACCTCGGTATGGATCGTAGTACCTCAGGGTTTGGATCGAAATTCGATTATATCATTGTGCATGAAAGCGGCCATGAATGGTTTGGCAATAATATTACGTCCAAAGATGCTGCTGACATGTGGGTGCATGAAAGTTTTACCAGTTACAGCGAAACCCTTTTTACAGAATATTATTATGGCAAAGAAGCAGCAGATCAATATGTAAGAGGATGGAGACGTGAGATCAGTAATGATAAACTGATCATCGGCATTTACGGTGTAAATAAAGAAGGCAGTGGGGATATGTACTCTAAAGGCGCCAATATGATACATACCATCCGCCAGGTTATTAATGATGATTCACTGTTCAGGCAAATATTAAGAGGATTAAATAAAACATTTTATCATCAAACAGTCAATGGTAAGGATGTGGAAGATTATATCAGCAGGGAAAGTAAAATTGACTTTAGTAAAGTGTTTGACCAGTATTTAAGAACAACAGACATACCAACATTGGAGTATAAACTCTCCGGCAATAAATTGCAATACCGCTATACTACCTGCATCAAAGGTTTTAACCTTCCGCTTAAGATCTATTTTAAAGGAGCTAAATGGATAAACCCGGCTGAGAACTGGCAAACATTAATTGAAGAAGGTGCTGCAGGTTTCTCTGTTGACCCAAATTTTTATATCAATACAAAAAAGGTAGATTAATTTAGCGGCAAACAGCAGCATGAGCCAGATAAGAAGGCAAAGTATTATTTCATCGGCAATGGTATATGCAGGGTTTGCCCTTGGCTTTCTCAACACTTATCTTTTTACAAAAGAAGGGGGCTTTACCAAAGAGCAATATGGCCTTACCGGTATTTTTATTGCTATCGCTGCCCTCATGTTCTCTTTTGCCAACCTGGCAATGCCAACATTCATTCATAAATTTTATCCTTACTACAACGAAAACCTCGACAAAAAGAGAAATGATATTCTTTCCCTTGCATTAATGGTTTCATTGGTTGGATTTAGTTTTGTTGCGCTGGGTGGATTTTATTTCCGTGACGCTGTTATCCGCAAGTTTGGTTATTCCCCGGAGTTGATACAATACTATTACTGGATATTTCCATTGGGGCTCGGACTTACCTTATACAGCATTTTAGAAAGTTATGCCTGGCAGTTAAAAAAATCTGTACTCACTAATTTTTTACGTGAAATACAGTTCAGGCTTTTCACCACTATTTTAATTGTATTGATCTTTGCAAGAGTCCTCAGCAGTTTCGACCTGTTTATTAAATTATATTCCTTTACCTACCTGGCCATCGCTATAATGCTGCTGGTATATCTTCTTGCAAAAGGATATATCCATCTCACTTTTACAACAAGCATCGTTACCAAAAAATTTTTCAAAAAAATATTGGTGTTTGTTTCCTTTGTATATGGTGGTGCATTGGTGTATAATATTTCGCTGGTGTTCGATTCTTTAGTACTTGCTTCTGTCCATATCGAAGGGCTTGGAGCAGTGGCTGTTTATTCATTG
>JAZKGV010000173.1:4515-8578 GCA_040385725.1 Bacteroidota bacterium
TTCATTGGCTCAAAATATTGGCAGCCTTATACAAGCGCCACAAAGAGGTATTATTTCTTCCTCTATCGCTGCTTTATCACAGGCATGGAAAGATAAGGACATGGCGAGGATACAACGCATCTACAAGCAATCTGCCATTAATCAGTTGATATTTTCTGTTGCCATGTTTGCATTGATATGGCTCAATTTTACGGATGGGTTTTTTACTTTTAAAATGCAGAAAAGTTATCTCGATGCCCGATGGATATTTTTCTTTATTGGCATTTACCGCATTATAGATATGGGCACCGGTGTAAACAGCCAGATCATAGGTACTTCCACCCGCTGGCGTTTTGAATTTTTTACCGGCATCATTTTATTAGCCATCACATTGCCACTTAATTATATTTTAACTAAATATACAGCACTCGGTATACAAGGCCCTGCTATTGCAAATCTTTTTTCTTTCACCGTTTACAACTTTATCCGCTATTGGTTCTTAAAAACAAAATACAATCTTCAGCCTTTTACCAGGCACACGGTCTATACTATTCTTTTGGGGTTTGCCTGCTATGCTGTTTGTTACCTGTTGTTTGATAAATACCAGGGCTTTGCCTGGATCGTGATAAGAAGTTCAGCCTTTTTGCTGTTGTATATTTCCGGAACCTTGTTTCTTAATTTATCAGCAGACGTAATACCTATCTGGCATACTGTATTAAAACGTACAGGCATAAAAAAAGGAGATTAAATTCTAATTCAAATATTTAAATGTAAAAAATTACTTCTTTGCTGTTGAAGCAGCCACCCTTCCACCACCGACAAATTTTCTGCTGTAATAATTTTCTGTAAGGCTGCTGATGGTAACACCATTGCTGGTACTGCTGTGTACAAAATAATTGTTACCAAGATAAACACCCACATGGCTTACACCACCTGTTGTATTAAAGAAAACCAGGTCGCCTTCTGATAACTCTTCCATATCCACTTTGTCACATACCAGGTATTGCTCCCTTGCCGTACGTGGCAAACTGTTGTTATACACTTCCTGTTCCAGCTTGCCTGAAAATGAACTACAGTCAATTCCTTTTTTATCTGTACCACCATAACGGTAGTGAGTGCCCCACCACTCCTCTATAAAATTCAGCAACGAAAAATTAGTGAGCGTTTCCACTTCCACATCCATCAGCATGGCATATTTGAATTGCAGGGCACTGCATTTTTCAATACTGGTACCACCTGCCGTTGCAACCACTCTTTTTGTTTTCACCGCCACAGCTTCTGTTTTAGGCATTGGTAAATGCCCCCCGGATTGCTCCATGTCCTCATTGCTGTAATAATCACCATCGCCGGCAGCACTGTTTGGAGTGATCTCTATGTTATTGATAAATTTTGGCTCAGCCTGTGTATTGGATTTGGTTGCTAACTTTTCAAGGTTAACATTGGTTTGGGC
This sequence comes from Bacteroidota bacterium, assembly GCA_040385725.1. GTDB lineage: Bacteria > Bacteroidota > Bacteroidia > Chitinophagales > Chitinophagaceae > Ferruginibacter. The sequence continues at coordinate 5,945 of JAZKGV010000173.1, forward strand.
ATTTGCCCTGAAAGATGTTCCTGTAAAAATGCCAGTGGCAACAGCAACAACAAATAAGTGTTTCATACTAAAACTTGTGTTTACAGTATGTACGACTTTATCTTGTGTTATTGTCTAAGCTGATGTTTCTTACAATGTTGATGTTTAACTTAAATCTTCTGTGAGTCCTGTCCTACAAACGATGAATAAATCTGGTTTCTTCGGTGGCGGCAAAGATAAAGCCACAACCGCAACAATGCAACCTTTTGTTGCTGTTTTTTGAAATCTTTACCATTGAAAACGAACGGGTTACAGAATTATTGCTATTAATAAGCCTGGCACTGCAAAAGCTTTGGTAAATAAGCTGCCTGGTACTGTTAGTTGTATATAACTGTATACGGTAACCACATAAGAATTTTTTAAAACCCCGGCAGTATGAAACGCCCGGATTCTTTTAAAAAATCAATACATTTACAAAAACGGTACACTCACCCTGTGCAACGCTTGTAGCTGGACTAAGTTTATTAAATTTCAACATTATTATTTTCAGATACACCTAACCTTTGCCTGCCTTAATAGTTGACCAATACGCATAAAACAACAGTATGATTTTTAATTCAATTGCCTTTGCTTCCTTTTTTATTTGCTTTTTATTTCTCTATTGGTTTGTTTGTAAGAAAAACCTGCAGTTGCAAAACCTGCTGGTATTGGCAGGCAGTTATTTTTTTTACGGCTGGTGGAACTGGCGTTTTATTTTTCTTTTAGCTGGTTGTTCTTTGCTTAATTATTACCTGGGCATCATCATTCCCAAAACAGAAAACCCTAAAAAAAGAAAATGGTTGGTTTATATTGGCTTGCTCCAGGGGCTTGGGTTACTGGTTTATTTTAAATACAGCAACTTCTTTATCACATCTTTTGCCGATGCATTTTCCTTCTTCAATGTAAATCTTCATGTAAGTACTTTACAACTCATACTTCCTTTGGGCATCAGCTTTTACACTTTCAGGATGATCAGTTATTTGCTTGATGTTGATAAAGGGAAAATAGAACCCTGTAAAGACTGGGTGGTTTTCTTTTCTTATGTTGCTTTTTTCCCAAGCCTTATTTCAGGGCCCATTGACAAGGGCAAACTATTGATACCACAACTGGAAAAGAAAAGGGAATTTAATAAGGATCAGTTTTATGATGGCCTCAGGCAATTTCTCTGGGGGCTGTTTAAAAAAACAGTGGTGGCAGATAATTGTGCCGGGGTAGCCAATGATATTTTTAATAACTACCAGCACCTCCCGGCCAGTTCACTTGTTATTGGCGCTGTGTTTTATATGGTACAGTTGTATGCAGATTTTTCCGGTTATTCTGATATGGCTATCGGCATTGCAAAATTGCTGGGCTTTGATATTACCAAAAATTTCAACTATCCTTTCTTTGCCCAAAATATTGCAGAATACTGGCGCAGGTGGCATATATCATTGACCAACTGGCTGACCGAATATGTGTTTACACCCTTAAGCATCAGTTTTAGGGACTATGGAAAATGGGGGCTTATCATGGCCATCATTATCAACTTTGTTATTTGTGGTATATGGCATGGCGCTAACTGGACATTTGTGTTGTTTGGATTGATACATGGCCTTTATTTTATTCCGCTGATACTACGTGGCACTTTATTTAAAAAAGTAAAAGGCGCCTCAACAAGTGTACTGCCTACTCTAAAAGAATTTGTAAATATGCTGGCGACATTTGGGTTGGTGGTATTTGCTGAGATCTCTTTCAGGGCAGACAGTATTTCACATGCCTGGGGTTTTTATAAACATTTGTTTTCGTTATCCCTGTTTTCCAAACCGGTTCTCTCCAATGTAATGACAACGGGCACCTGTATCGCCTTTATGTTTATCATGCTTGTTGCTGAATGGCTGCAGCGTAAAAAAGACCATGCGTTACAATTTGCACCCAATTTTACACCGCTGCGTTTTTATTATGTTACGGCTATTGTATCTTTTTTGATCTGGGCCATTCTTATCTGGAGTGTTACCGGCAATAAATCATTTATCTATTTCCAATTTTAATGACCCATGATAAAGAAAATATTTTTTGTATCCATCATCTTCCTGGTTGCAGGTGAAATATTAATGCGCCTTGATAAAAGGTTTGAATTTTTAGCCGCTACTAAAATTGTGAAGATCAAAACCAGTGTGGAAGAAACACCTGAATTTACCCTTGTTAAGAATAATGGCATTAATACCAATGGCAATAATTTAAGAATAATGGTGCTGGGTGACTCTTATATACATGGCGGCGGCATACAATTTAAAGATGCTTTTTCACAACAGTTAAAAAATATGTTGCTAAAAGCCAACAGCCATTTCGATAATATTTATATGCTGGATATTTCAAAGCCCTCTTCTAACAACTTTGATAATGTGCAGGCTTATGTTGATTTTGCTGATAAGTTTAAACCCAATATTGTTGTGCTGGGTTATAATTACAATGATGTGGAAGGAAATCTTGAACAGAAGGTGACACAACACACGATAGATAGTTTTGCCAATAAGATTGGATCGTCTAATCAAAATAAAAGCTGGATAAAAAAAATATATGACCAGTTGTACAAATCAAAAGTGGTGGAATATGTTCTCCATAATATACATGACGAGA
>JAZKGV010000174.1:0-13308 GCA_040385725.1 Bacteroidota bacterium
GTTTTTTACGCATTGGATTGGATATTACTATTCCGGAATGATTCCAATTCCGGGAACTAATACGTAAAACGGTGTTTTTGCTGGTATTATTGTGAAAGGCGTTGTCCTGTTAGCCTGTTTTGTATAAAAGAAGCCGCCCCCAACTTGTTGGGGGCGACTTCTTTATCTTTTATTTTTAAATTATTCAGCGATTACTTTTTCAGTTGCTACAGTTACACCGTTTACAGTTACAGTAGCAGTATAAAAACCTTTAGCTAAACCGCTAGTTAATGTTACTGCGTTAGCACCTTTAGAAGCGATAGTGTTTTTTACACTTACTGTTTTACCAGCAGCATTTTTTACAGTGATGGTAGCGTTACCATTTTGATCAGCGTTAAATTTTACTGAAGCAGTTGCAGCAGTAGCAACTTCGTTGTTGTTTATTGAAACCACCATCGTGTTGCTGTAAGAAACGCTACCGTTAGCAGCGATTGTTTTTACACGGTAATAAGCTACTTTCCTTCCGGCTAATTCGGCAGCGTTATCATTGATACGGAAGTTAGAAGCAAAAACATTGTTTACAGTAGCGATGGTAGTGAATTCGTTGCTGTAAAAAGAACGCTCAATTTCAAAGTTGCTGTTAGCAGTAAAGCTTAAAGCCACTGTATTGTTATTTACTGAAGCTGTAAGAGCAGCAGTAGAAGGATTAGTATTGCTAGCAAAAGAAGAAGTGATTGTGAAGAGGGCGATGATTGTTGTAGTTAAGTTTTTCATTTTCGTAGGTTTTTGATTTTGCGTTGTTGGTATAATCAATTCCTAGATTGTGCCGGAAAATAACTTACTCTTTTTCAATCAGTTACAAAATGTCAAAATGCATTTCTGTCCAGTATATGGACGAAGTATTTCTTTTTTGGAAAAAAACAAACATTAAAGGCTGTAATTACCTGTTTTTATACCTGAGTGTATCAAAACAGTATATGTGTTGTATCGTTTGCGTACAGCAGTTAACTGATGTTGTTTGTAATGCACTGAAAATCAATAGATATTTTTCTGGCACATTGTTGCTTATCTCTTATAGCGAAAAACAACTTTAAAAAACTCAAAAATTAAAAGTCATGAAAAAGCAAAATCAAGGTTACTTAACTTATGTAACTAAAATGGAACTCCTGCAATTAACAAGCATCGTTGAAGAAAGAATTGCCTTAGATGTTAAGCCAGAAGAAAAGAAAATCTTTACCTCGGCAGACCTTTGGAACATCCAGCGTAACAGGAGGAGTTTTACTCAGAGAAGATCGATACTATAACTGTATCAAAAGCGAACAGTTTTTGTATCACTTGCGAACAGTTTAAAAGAAAAAAACATCTTAATCTATTGAAAAACAATTATTTATGGTTTTGGCATAGCTTTTAACAAAGTGGGTACATATAATATATGTGACAGCGGGCCAAAACAACCAGGCTAAAACTCATCAACAAAAGAAAATGGACAGGGTAATAGAAAAAAAATTCTGGAACAAAAAGAAGATATGGACGATCGCCGGCATTACTGCGGTGGCTTTACTGGGCTTTGCCAGTTTTTATCTTACATCCGGCAATTCGAAACTGAATGTACAGGCAGACAGGATAACCATAAGCGAAATTAAAGAAGGGCCTTTCCAGGAATTTATACCTGTAAACGGGGTGGTGATGCCTGTTACAACTATTTACCTGGATGCAATGGAAGGTGGCAGGGTAGAAGAAAAATTTGTGGAAGATGGTGCCATAATGAAAAAGGACCAGCCTATTTTAAGATTAAGCAATACAGACCTGGAATTGCAACTCGCCAACCAGGAAACACAGGTTTTTAATGTGTTGACACAAATGCAGATAAGCAAAAACAATGCAGACCAAAATTCTATCAACAGGCAAAACCAGGATGCAGAAGTAGACAATGCTTTAAAGGAAGCAGAGCGCCTGTACAACGTAAATAAAAAATTGTACGAACAAAAAGCGATTGGCTTACAGGAATACCAAAGCAGTAAGAATTTATACGAATACCAGCAAAGAAGAAAAAAATTAACTGTAGATATAATGAAAACAGATGCTGTGAGTATGAAACAGCAGGTGAACCAAATGGGCGAAAGTTATGACCAGATGAAAAAGACTTTGGCATTGATGCGTAAAAAAGTAGGTGACCTTATTGTAAGAGCGCCTGTTGATGGACAACTGACATCATTAGACGCAGAAATAGGACAAAATAAAAATAAAGGCGAAAGGCTTGGGCAGATTGATGTAACCAATGGATTTAAAATAAGAGTTGATATTGATGAACATTACCTGTCCCGTGTGTTCACCGATTTAAAAGGAGAAGCGTTGATAGCCGGGAAAAACTATATACTGACTATTAAAAAAGTTTACACACAGGTTACAGGCGGCAGGTTCCAGGTAGATATGATGTTTGCAGACAGTATCCCTTCGGGCATACGGCGTGGACAAACATTGCAGATTCGCCTTGCATTGAGCGATGAAAGAAAAGCATTGCTGCTGGCAAAAGGCGGATTTTATCAAACAACCGGCGGCAACTGGATATTTAAAATGAATGATAATGGTACGGTTGCTTATAAAGTAGATATACAATTGGGCAGCCAAAATCCGGATTATTATGAAGTGATGCAGGGATTAAAAGTGGGGGATAAAGTAATTACCAGCAGTTATGAGAACTATGATAAAGTGCAGGAGCTGGTATTAAAAAAGTAACAAAGAATTTTTAAGCCATCTAAAACAAAATATTATGAAACCAAAAATGCTGCAACTACTGATGTTCTTTCTGCTCACCAGTTTGTTCGTTTCATCAAAAGAGAACAGTGATAATACAGAGGCAAGGTGTATAGTAAAATGCCTGCCTGCTGTAGAATGTGCATCACAGTGTATTGAAAAAAAGGAAGAGAACGTTGTTGCATATCCTTTTGCACTTGCCCCCGGCAGTTATATGTTCCGTTACTAGAAAAATAAATCACCATAATAACAATAGCTATGATAAAGATTACTGACCTGGAAAAAACCTACCGCACTGAAGAAGTGGAAACGGTAGCATTAAGTAAACTGTCAATTCACATTAAAGAAGGTGAATTTGTTGCCATCATGGGGCCATCGGGTTGTGGTAAAAGTACATTACTCAATATTCTTGGTTTGCTTGATGACCTTGATGGAGGCAGTTTTGTTTTTAACGGCACTGATGTTTCTAAATTCAACGAACGTAAAAGAGCCGACCTGCGTAAACACAATATCGGGTTTGTGTTCCAGAGTTTTAATTTGATCGATGAACTGACTGTATTTGAAAATGTGGAGCTTCCCCTGATCTATACAGGTGTAAAAACTGCTGACAGGAAAAAAAGAGTGGAAGAAGTGCTGGATAAAATGCAGATCATGCACCGCCGAAATCACTACCCACAACAATTAAGTGGTGGCCAGCAGCAACGTGTAGCTGTAGCAAGGGCAGTGGTAAACAAGCCAAAAATAATTTTAGCGGATGAACCGACAGGTAACCTTGATTCATCAAACGGTAATGAAGTAATGCAGTTACTTACTGAATTGAATGAAAAAGGCACCACTGTTATCATGGTTACTCACAGTGAGCATGATGCCCGTTATAGCCACCGCATCATCCGTATGCTGGATGGACAGACTGTGACAGAGAATATTTTAGTGTAGCAGTGAATTGTCAATGGCCGATAGTCCATAGTCAATAAAAGTTTCAGCAGCGCCAATCCTTACTATCGACTATTGACCATCAACTCTAAAAGTATAGCCATGATTAAAAACTATTTTAAAATAGCCTGGAGAAATTTATTAAAAAATAAAACTTTCTCCCTTATCAATATTACCGGTCTTGCTTCTGGGCTTGCCTGTTTTATTTTGATAGCGTTATACGTTGCTGATGAATTGAGTTATGACAAGTTCAATGAAAAAGCAGAGCGTATTTACAGGGTTAATTCTGATATAGTTTTTGGCGGTAATAACCTGCACCTTGCTGTAACTGCAGACCCGATGGGTACAGCACTAAAAAAAGATTGTCCTGAAGTAGAAGAATATGTTCGCTTTTATACTTCCAGCGGATCAAAACTGGTTAAAAAAGGCAGCAGTTTTATCAATGAGGATAATGTTGCACATGCGGATTCCACTTTGTTCGATGTGTTTACGCTGCCCGCCATTGCCGGCGATACAAAAACTGCACTCAACGAACCGAATACAGTTGTTATTACAGAGTCAACCGCAAAAAAATATTTTGGTACCACTGATGCAGTCGGTAAAACGATCGAGACAAATGATAATACCAGTACAGTATACAAAATAACTGCTGTAATAAAAGATATTCCGCACAACTCACATTTTAATTTTGATTTTATTTTTTCCATGGATAATGCAGATTACTCATGGGGACAATTTACCAGCCATAATTTTTTCACCTACTTATTGTTAAAGAAAGGAACAACCCAACAGGCATTTGAAAAGAAGCTTGATCTGTATCTGGCTAAATATGTTTTGCCTTCTTTACAACAGAATAACGCAGATATAAAATCAGTGGAGGATATAAAAAAATCAGGAAATACACTGCAATACAGCCTGATGCCAATGACAGATATCCACCTGCATTCAGACCGGTTTCCTGAAATGGCTGTTAACGGTAACATACAGTATGTTTATATTTTTTCAGCCGTGGCTTTGTTTGTGTTATTACTGGCTTGTGTAAACTTTATGAACCTTTCCACTGCCCGTTCTGCCAACAGGGCAAAAGAAGTAGGCATACGAAAAGTTTTAGGCACAGAAAAAAGATCACTCATCGGGCAGTTTCTTACAGAATCAACATTAATGGCATTTATCTCTTTGTTTTTTGCTGTATTGATCGTATGGCTTTCTATTTCTTATTTCAATGATCTTTCAGGAAAGGAATTGTCAATAAACAGCCTGTTTAAACCGACTTATTTATTTGTATTGCTGTTGCTACCGGTTGCAGTTGGTTTACTGGCAGGAAGTTACCCGGCATTCTTTTTATCTTCTTTCAAACCCATTACTGTATTAAAAGGAAAAATAAATGCTGGCTTTAAAAGAAGCATACTACGTAATGTATTGGTTGTATTCCAGTTCGCTACTTCTATCATTCTTATCATAGGAACGATCGTAGTATATCGCCAGTTAAATTTTATTCAAACAACAAAACTTGGTTTTAAGAAGGACCAGGTGCTGGTGGTAAACAATACTTATGCATTGGGCAATAATGCTACAGCTTTTAAAAATGAGATAGCAAAACTTGCAGGTGTATCCAGCGCTACGTTTGCAGGTTTTCTTCCTGTTTCCAATTCGTCAAGAAGCGATTACACGTATTCGAAAGAGGCAGTAATGAATACAAAAAATTTATTGAGCAGCCAGACATGGGGAATTGATTATGATTATATCAACACATTGGGGATGGAGATCATTAAAGGAAGGAATTTTTCAAAAGAGTTTGGTTCTGATTCTACTGCCATCATCATAAATGAAACTGCAGGTAAAGTGCTTGGCTATGATGACCCGATCGGGAAAAAATTGTATTCTACATATGATGGAGACGCAACACCTGGCGCTTCAGTATCCTTTAATATTATTGGTGTGGTAAAGAATTTTCATTTTGAATCTTTAAGGCAACCTGTTGCACCACTTATGTTCAAATTGGGTGACCGTACAGGAGCAACAGCATTTAAAGTAAATACATCTGATATAAAAAACCTGGTAAGTAAAGTTGAAAGCAAATGGAAAACAATGGCTTCAGGTTTGCCATTCAGCTACCAGTTTTTAGATGACTCGTTTGATAACATGTACAGAGTGGAGCAGCGTACAGGCAAGTTGGGATTGACGTTTGCCATTATCGCTATATTAATTGCATGTCTTGGTTTGTTTGGCCTGGCAACCTATATGGCAGAACAAAGAATTAAAGAAATAGGAGTAAGAAAAGTATTGGGTGCAACTGTATCAGATATCACTGCCATGCTCTCAAAAGATTTTGTAAAACTGGTGTTGGTCGCTGCTGTGTTTGCATTTCCGCTTGCATGGTGGGCAATGAATAAATGGCTGCAGGATTTTGCATTCCGTATCAATATTGGCTGGTGGGTGTTCGTAATTGCAGGTGTTACAGCATTGTTGATAGCATTGCTTACCGTAAGCTCACAAGCCATCAAAGCAGCTTTATCTAACCCGGTTAAAAGTTTACGAACAGAATAAAGTATTTAGCCATGATTAAAAACTATTTCAAAACCGCCTGGAGAAACCTTATTAAAAGTAAAGGATACAGCGCTATTAATATTGGCGGGCTTGCAGTAGGCATGGCTGTAGCAATGATGATTTGCTTATGGATATGGGATGAACTCTCCTTTAATAAATACCATAAGAATTACGACCGCATTGCAAGGGTAATGCAAAATCAATTATTCAATGGCGAAATACAAAGCCAATTTTCCAATCCGGCAGTTTTATCAGCAGAAATAAGAAGAAGGTACGGTAGTGATTTTAAATATGTACTGCAGTCTTCCTGGAATTTTCAGCATACGCTTGCATACGGTGAAAAAAAATTATTAAAGACGGGTTCTTTTTTTGAAGACGGCGTAGCAGATATGCTGTCATTAAAAATTTTGAAAGGAACAGCTGGTGGATTGAAAGATGTGAATTCCATCATGCTTTGTGAATCAGTTGCCAAAGCTTATTTTGGTGATGAAGACCCTATCAATAAAATCCTTAAGTTAGATAACAAGTCTGATTTAAAAGTAACTGCGGTGTATGAAGACCTTCCTTATAATACTTCCTTTAGAGATCTGTATTTTATTATGCCATGGGATCTTTATTTAAACCTTAATCCTTACATAAGGGCAATGGAGCATCCATGGGGCAGCAACTTTACACAAACTTTTGCTCTTTTGAACGACAATGCAGATATGGAAAAAGTATCTGCCAAAATAAAAAATGTTAAACTTGATGCTATTCCCCCGGATGAGAAAAGATTTCAGCCGGCCATGTTTTTACAACCAATGAAAAACTGGCACCTGCATGCCGAATTTAAAAATGGAGTAAACAATGGTGGACGCATACAATATGTATGGCTGTTTGGCATTGTTGGTTTATTTGTATTGGTGCTGGCCTGTATCAATTTTATGAACTTAAGTACGGCACGTAGTGAAAAGAGAGCAAAGGAAGTTGGCGTAAGAAAAGCAATAGGATCTGCCCGTGGCCAACTGATAGCACAATTTTTCAGTGAATCATTTTTGGTGGTGATATTGGCTTTCGTTTTGTCGTTAGCGTTAGTTACGATATTCCTTCCGTTTTTTAATGAAGTAGCCGATAAAAAAATATCCATGCTTTGGCAGAATCCTTTTTTCTGGTTGATGGGGATTGGCTTCAGCATTTTTACCAGTATTGTTGCAGGCAGTTATCCTGCTTTGTATTTATCTTCTTTTCAACCCGTAAAAGTTTTAAAAGGCACTTTTCGTGTTGGCCGCTTTGCATCTATTCCAAGGAAGGTGCTGGTGGTGATGCAGTTTTCAGTATCAGTTATATTAATTATCGGAACTGTTGTTGTCTTTCGCCAGATACAACATGCTAAAAACAGACCTGTTGGTTATAACAAAGAAAGCCTGATTAGTTGCGGTACCAATGAAGCATTGCACAGCAAATTTGAAGCACTGAGAAATGAATTGAAGAGCAGCAATACAATTGTGGAAATGGCAGAGTCAAGCAGTGCGGTTACGGAAGTGTGGAATACCAATGGTGGTTTTATGTGGGAAGGAAAAGATCCTAACCAGGCGGTTGATTTTCCCAATACAGCCGTTACACCTGAATTTGGAAAAGTAATTGGATGGCAGATAAAAGAAGGTCGTGATTTTTCAAGAGATTTTGCTACCGATAGTGCAGCATTTATTTTAAATGAATCGGCCGTTAAGTTTATAGGATTGAAAGACCCGATTGGCAAAACCATTTTATGGAACGAACAGCCATTCAAGGTAATTGGTATTGTAAAAGATATGCTGGTGGAATCGGCTTATCAACCCATCCGTGCCTCCATGTATCATTGCAATTACGAACAAGGCAATATTGTATTGATGAAAATAAATCCATCGCTTTCCGCAAGCGATGCCATGGGTAAATTAGAAAAGGTCTTTAAAAAATACGATCCTGCAACTGCTTTTGAATTCAAGTTTGTAAATGAAGATTTTGCCAGGAAATTTGGTGATGAAGAACGCATTGGGAAATTAGCCAGTGTATTTGCAGTGCTGGCTGTTTTTATTTCCTGTCTTGGTTTATTTGGGCTTGCTTCTTTTGTTGCTGAACAACGCACTAAAGAAATCGGGATAAGAAAAGTAGTAGGTGCTTCTGTATTTAATTTATGGAAACTGTTGTCAAAAGATTTTGTACTGCTGGTAATTATTGCCTGTGCAATAGCAGTGCCGCTGGCATGGTACGGAATGAATAAGTGGTTGCAGCAATACGATTACAGGGCTGCTATCGCCTGGTGGATTTTTGCAGCAGCCGTTGCAGGCGCTTTAGTGATTACCATACTTACCGTTAGTTTCCAGGCAATAAAAGCAGCCTTGGCTAATCCTGTGAAAAGTTTAAGAACAGAATAAAGTATAAAAGCCATGATAAAAAACTTTTTTAAAATTGCCTGGCGCAATTTACTCCGCAACAAAGGCTTTTCCTTCATCAATATCTCCGGGCTTGCCATTGGTATGGCTGCTGCAGTGTTAATTACATTATGGATACAAAACGAATTAAGCTACGATCAGTTTCATACAAACAAAGACCGCATTTATGAAGCCTGGAACAAAGCTTTCTTTAGCGATAAACTGCAGTGCTGGAATACAACACCTAAGATACTGGCCCGTACAATGGAAAAAGATATACCAGAGGTGGAAAGAGCGGTAAGGGTAAATTGGGGAAGGCAATTTTTGGTTTCTCTAGGTGATAAAAGAATGAATATCGAGGGAAATATGGTGGACACCGGTTTTTTACAGATGTTCACTTTCCCTTTAGTAAAAGGTGATGCACAAACAGCTTTGAATGGCAATTATTCTATTGTGCTGACAGAAAAATCAGCAAAGAAAATTTTTGGTGACGAGGATGCGATGGGTAAAGTGATCAAGATAGATAACAAAGAAAACTTTACAGTTACCGGTATTGCAAAAGATCTTCCGTCAAATTCAAGATTTGATTTTGAGTTCCTGATGAATTGGAGTTACCTGGTAAGAACAGGAGATGATGACAGTAGCTGGGGCAATAACTCCACCCGTAACTATGTATTGCTTAAGCAAAATGCCAGCATTGCATCTGCCAATGCAAAAATGAAAGGCATGAAGGTGAAGTATGATAAAGAAGAAGATGCCAAATGGGAAATGTTTTTGTATCCTGCCAGCCGCTGGCGTTTGTATTCAAACTTTACGAATGGAGTGGAAGATGGGGGTTTAATAGATTTTGTGAAACTGTTTGGGATCATTGCTTTATTCATTTTGTTGATCGCATGTATCAACTTTATGAACCTTAGTACTGCAAGAAGTGAGAAAAGGGCAAAAGAAGTTGGTATAAGAAAAGTGGTTGGTGCACAAAAGGCATCCTTAGTAAGCCAGTTTATTGGCGAATCAGTATTGCTTTCATTTCTTGGTGGTTTGCTGGCGTTGATAATTGTACAGATATCATTACCTGCCTTTAGTGAACTCACAGATAAAAAATTATCTATTGATTATGGCAGCATTTCATTTTGGTTATCTGCTGTAGGGTTTATTTTACTAACAGGAATATTAGCGGGTAGTTACCCTGCATTCTTTCTTTCTTCTTTTCAGCCGGTAAAAGTTTTGAAAGGAACTTTTAAGGCCGCCAACGCACTTATTACACCCCGTAAGCTGCTGGTAGTATTACAATTTACTTTTGCTATTATACTTATCATTTGTACAAGTATTGTTAAGCAGCAGATCGATCATGCACAAAGCAGGGAGAGTGGTTATTCAAGGGATAACCTGGCTTACCACTTTATCACCGGTGACCTGGAAAAGAATTACGAGGTTGTAAAAAATGAGTTGATTACCGCTGGTATAGCAACTGATGTTACTAAAACAAGTGCGCCACTTACGCAGGGTTGGAGCGATAGCTGGGGCTTTCAATGGGAAGGGAAGGATCCAAACGACAAAACAGATTTTGACAGGTATAATGCAGACTATGGACTAGTAAAAACCGCAGGCTTTAAATTGCTGAAAGGAAGGGATTTTAATTTGAAAGAATTCCCGACTGATTCTTCTGCAATGCTTATAAATGAGTCAGCAGCAAAGACGATGAAGTTTAAAGACCCGATTGGTCAAATAGTAAAAGATGGTGACAGGCAATTTCATATTGTTGGTGTGATAGGCGATTTTATTTTACAGTCTCCTTATCATCCCACCAGGCCAATGGTCATTGAAGGTGCAGGCTCGGGGTGGTTTAATGTAATTCACTTTAAATTAAATCCTGCTAATACTACTGCAGCCAACCTAAAAAAAGCAGAAGCTATTTTTAAAAAATACAATCCTGAGTATCCATTTGATTATAAATTCATTGATGAAGAATATGCAAACAAATTTAAAGCGGAACAACGCACTGGCACCCTGGCTGCATTGTTTGCAGGGTTGACTATTTTCATTTCCTGCCTTGGTTTGTTTGGCCTGGCGACGTACATGGCAGAAAACAGGATTAAAGAAATTGGCGTAAGAAAAGTGCTTGGGGCATCCGTTGCTGGTATCACAACATTATTATCTAAAGATTTTTTGAAGCTGGTGATGATATCTTTTGTACTGGCCTGCCCTGTATCCTGGTGGATGATGCACAAGTGGCTACAGGATTATCCATACCATGTAAGCATACAGTGGAAAGTGTTTGCCTTAGCTGCACTATTGTCATTTCTTATTTCAGTATTAACTGTCAGTTACCAGGCAATAAAAGCAGCTATTGCCAACCCTGTAAAAAGTTTAAGAACAGAATAAAGTATCGACATGATAAAAAATTATTTTAAAACAAGCATCCGCAATCTTTCAAAAAATAAAGGGTACAGCTTCCTTAATATTTTTGGATTGGCCATTGGTATTGCCTGTGCAGGCTTGATTTTTTTATGGGTGGAGAATGAATTGAGTTATGATAAATTCAATGCCAAGAAGGATAATTTATACTTTATAAAGGAGAACCAAAAGTATGATGCCTATACCGCAACATTTGGTTCCACACCAGGCCCGTTAGCTCCGGCAATGCAGCAGGAAATTCCGGGCATTGCTAACACCTGCAGGATGACTGACTACGATGCCACACTTTTTACCATTGGTGATAAAACAATGTATGGAGCAGGTATCTACACTGAAGCATCTTTATTCAGCATGTTCACCTTTCCTTTTGTAGAAGGTGATGCAAAATCTGTTTTTAAACAACGCTATTCACTAGTAATAACAGAAAAAACAGCAAAGAAATTTTTTGGTGCCACACACAATGTAATTGGTAAAACAGTAAGAGTAGATAATACGCAGGATTATATTATAACAGGTGTATTAAAAGATATTCCACAAAATTCTTCGCTGCAATTTGAATGGGCTGCACCTTTTGAAATTGCTTATGATCAAAGCCCATGGCAACATCAATGGGGTAATAATTCATTAAGTACTTATGTAGAATTAAAACCGGGTGTTGATGTTGCAGCAGTAAATAAAAAACTCTATAGTTTTATTCAGCAAAGAATCCCGGATGCTATTGCCCGCCCTTTTTTATGGAATATGAATCAGTGGCATTTGTATGATGACTTTGATAATGGTGTAGCAACCGGTGGCGGACAAATAGAATATGTACGGCTGTTTTCAATCATTGCGTGGATCATTTTATTTATCGCCTGTATCAACTTTATGAACCTTGCTACTGCAAGAAGTGAGCAAAGGGCAAAAGAAGTTGGTGTAAGAAAAGTGTTGGGTGCAGGTAAAAAAAGATTGATAGGCCAGTTTATAAGCGAAGCTTTGTTGATGGCTTTTCTTGCTGCAATCACAGCAGTTGTAATTATGTCTTTAGTGCTTCCGTTATTTAATACACTTGTTCAAAAGCAACTAGCATTAGGCCTTACACTTCCTTCACACTTCATCGCACTGTTACTCATCACAATTATTTGTGGATTAGTTGCCGGAAGTTATCCTTCATTGTATTTATCTTCTTTCAATCCCGTGTTTGTATTAAAAGGAATTAAATTAAAAGATGGCAGTGCGGCATTTGTCCGCAAAGGGCTTGTGGTAATGCAGTTCAGCATTTCTATTATACTCATCATTTCTACAGTAATTGTATTTCAACAAATACAGCATGTAAAGAGCCGTGATATAGGGTTTAACAGAAATAATTTGATTGAAGCAGATGTGCAGGGAAACCTTACTGGCTATTACGAACCGCTGAAGCATGATCTGTTGAATAGCGGTGTTGTGGAAAATGTTGCCTTGAGTAATCATACTATGTTGTATGGCGGGAACAATACAGGTGGTTTTAGCTGGGAGGGAAAAACGCCTGGTGCACAAATACTTATTTCTATGCGATATGTTACGCCAGAATATTTCAACACAGCTGGCATGAAGTTGCTGAATGGAAGAGGTTTCTTAACGACCGATTCAGGAGAATCAAAGAGTATGAATGTGATCATTACAAGGTCGTTTGAAAAATTAATGGGGAATGAAACTGCTGTTGGAAAAATAATTAGAGAAGGTGGAGATACCACTGGCACAAAAATTAATGTAGTGGGTGTAACGAATGATTATGTATATGGCAATATGTATGGCACGCCAGACCCTGTGATGTTTATCTGCACATCGCCGGTGCATACAAACAAAATGTACCTGCGCCTGAAAGATCAATCAAATACAGAAAAAGCATTGGCCGTAATTGAAGCAGCAATGAAAAAAAATAATCCTGCTTATCCTTTTAATTACAGGTTTGTTGATGAACAATTTAACTGGATGTTTCAGAATGAAGCACTCATTGGTAAATTATCAAGGGTGTTTGCAGCATTGGCCATTATTATTTCCTGCTTAGGCTTATTTGGCCTGGCTGCTTTTACTGCAGAAAGAAGAACAAAGGAAATTGGGGTAAGAAAAGTATTGGGTGCAAGCGTCACCGGCATTGCCGCATTGGTATCAAAGGATTTTTTAAAACTGGTTGCTGTTGCCTGCGTTGTTGCTTTTCCAATAGCGTGGTGGGTAATGAGTAGCTGGCTGAATAATTATCAATACCGGATCGGAATTAGCTGGTGGATATTTTTAATAGCAGCAGTAGTTGCAATTCTTATTGCTATAC
>JAZKGV010000175.1:0-991 GCA_040385725.1 Bacteroidota bacterium
GTGGTAGAAAATTGTGTAAGGCATGGTATTAAATCTTTAGATAAGAGAAAGGGCCTGGTTAGCGTAAGTTTTAAAACAAATAAAAATTCGATAACCTGTACTATTACAGACAACGGAGTTGGCCGCAGCAGTATCTCTACACAAAACAAAAACACTTTTACAGAACACAAAAGTTACGGGATGGATATTGTACGCCGCAGGCTGGAAACATTTTCTGAATTCAGGGTTGATGAAAGCGGTCTTGAAATAAATGACCTTTATGACAACAATGGTTTACCATCGGGTACAGAAGTTATATTACACCTGCCTTATAAAAATAATGTATGATAAAAGCAATCCATATTGAAGACGAGCCACGGAACGTGGAATTATTAAAAGAACTTGTAAAAGAATATTGCAGGGATATTGAACTTGTTGGCAATGCAGGCAATGTGCCGGATGGCATTGAGTTAATAAAAAAAGAAAAGCCTCAATTGCTGTACCTGGATATTGAGCTGGACAAAGGCAATTCATTTGACCTGCTTGAGGAATTGAAAGACGAAAAACTTTCCTTCCAGGTAATTTTTATTACGGCATTTGATGATTATGCGGTAAAGGCTTTTCGTCATAATGCGGTTGATTATTTATTAAAACCTATCAGCATTCCGGAGTTAAAAGAAGCTACAGAAAAAGCTGCTGCAAGAATAAAACAATCGCTTGGCAACGAAAGCATTTTTGAAGTTTTAAAAGAACTGAAGCAGCAGGCTCATAATCAAAAAATCGGCCTGCCCGTGCCTGATGGCGTTGTATTTGTAAATGCCGATGAAATTATACGCTGTGAAGCAAGGGGGAGTTATAGCATTGTGTATTTAAACAGTAAAAAAAATATTACCTGTTCAAAAACATTAAAGGAACTGGAAGATATTTTAACAGCACAGAATTTTGTACGGGTACACAATTCATGGATCATTAATACCAAATTCCTTAAAAAATATTACCGGGGAAAAAACTC
>JAZKGV010000175.1:1001-1914 GCA_040385725.1 Bacteroidota bacterium
ATGGAAATGGAAGATGGCAGTACAGTAACTATTTCCCTTCGTAAAAAAAGCGACCTGCTTTCTTTTTTGAAAGACTTTGAATAGCAATAAAAAAGGCGCTGAAAAATTCAGCGCCTGCGTATATCAGAAAAAAACCACAAGTTTATTTGGGCATTAATACATGATCAATTACATGTATTACACCATTGCTTTGATTAACATCTTTAATAGTAACTTTTGCCACGCCTCCTTTTTCATCTTTTATCATAAGATCTTTTCCTTTCATCATCAGCCATAATTTACCACCCGCTACTGTTTTCACTTCTGCAATACCGCTGCCATCTTTAATTAATTTCGCAATAGCATCCGCATTCCACTTGCCGGCTACCACATGATAGGTAAGTATACCTGTTAATGCTGCTTTGTTTTCCGGTTTCACTAAATTATCAACTGTTCCGGCAGGCAACATGTTAAAAGCTTCATTTGTTGGGGCGAATACGGTAAACGGGCCAGGGCTTTGCAATGTTTCTACCAAACCGGCAGCTTTAACTGCAGCTACCAACGTGGTGTGGTCTTTACTATTTACAGCATTGCTCACAATGTCTTTTGAAGGATACATAGGTGCACCACCCACTTCCACGGTATTTTCTTTTTCCATTGATGTTTGTGCAAATGATGTGCTGCTGAAGAGTACGGTTGCGGCAGCCATCATTACAATACTTAATTTTTTCATAGTGTTCAATTTTGTGTTTTAATAATTTGTTTGACTTATATACGGTGGAGGATGATGGGTGGATTTTAAAAAGAAAAAGAATATTCTGTATGCAGCATAAAAAAATGCCGGTTAAAAAATTAACCGGCATCATTTGAAAAAATATTTATGATTACATTTTACCCATTGCATACACTTCAGTTGGGGTAACCGCAGGTGTGG
>JAZKGV010000176.1:0-1717 GCA_040385725.1 Bacteroidota bacterium
GGCTTTCCCTTCTTTATTTTCTTTGGCAATGTTGCGTTTTTTAATATCAGCCTGTAACCGAGTTTTTGTTTAATGCTTTTCATACAGCCCAACGAATCCCAGTCATTGTTTACTTTGTTGTTGTATGATGTGTTGAGATAACTGTAATGCATCAAACGCATTTCTTTTTCTGCATGGCCCAATGGTTCACAATCATTCTGTGGGCTGTAAGCATCATCGCATGTCTCCCCTCCCACTGCCACATAGCGGCCGTCGGCTTCAAAATATTTTCTCAACCTGTAATTGGCCGTATCTCTTTTAGAAACAGAATTGCCATAATCATAAAATGTTCCGTAATCATCAGCACTGGCTAAAAAACAATCGTTATGAAAACCTATTCTTGCTTTATCCGTTTTATTAAATGCTTCTTTTAAAAAAAGCGGTACTGAATTAACTTTTGCTCTTGTACCATACACATAACGTTGTTTTATCTGTGGTGTACGCACCTGTACCATCCTGTCTTTGGGCATGGCCTCCAGCAAATAATTTAATAACCGGTTCCTGTCGAGCCAACTGCTGTCACGTACCCTTCCTTCGCCATCATCCGAAGCACAACCAAAATAATCGGTGAAATAATTCTCTCCCCAAATACCGATAAAACCTTCCTGCAATACTGCAATTACATCCGCATTTTTCTGAAGCAAGGGCTTGAGTTGTTTTACATGATTAAAAACAATTTGTTGGGGAGCATCTCCATAAGGCGGGCATATTTTGTATTCATCCTTGCAGTTGCCTTCATGAGAAGAATTGGTATAGGCAAAACGAAGGATCATCTTCAAGCCTGTTTCTCTTAGTACATCAAAATCTTTTTGCATATTGGCCAGGAAAGATTCCGACAATGGCTTGTCTTTAAATATATCCAGTTCGTAAGAACGATAGATCAATGACAGGTTTACCGAATAAATGGCACTTTTTGCTTTATAAGGTTGAGTATAAAATTCTTTAAGCTTTTCTTTATCGAGCAGATTGAAATCGCTTGCTTTGGTTCCGAGTGGAATATAGAACCCTCTTTCAGGGTTTCTGATGTCTTCATCACTTTCTTTATAAACAACCTTTACTGTTTGTGCGTTTAACTGCAGCAAAACAAACAACATGAATAAACATGTAATATTCCTTTTCATCTTTACAGTTTAAAGAAAATTTTCCTTTTGTACAACCAATAACATAAATACCATTCTGCAAAGAGTGTAGCTATCGCAGATAATACATTCAGCCAGCCTTCCTTCATTCCTGTAAAACCAATAAACCCTTTTACAAATATGGCAATCACTCCATTCAGCCATTGATGCCCGACTGTTTCAAAAAACAAATAAATAAAGATGGCATTCATACCCACCACCACAAATAACCAGGCGTATTTATTCCATTGTTTTACATCCGCTATCCAATACAGCATTGCCAGCATCAGCAACACCCATCCTGCAGAAGCCAGTGAAAAAGAAGAAGTGGCGATACGTTTTATGATCGGTGTGATATTCAACATATCCAATCCATGCCCAAACACTAAACAAACTGCAGCGGCAATTAATAAGTATTGTATTTTTTCAGCAGCGCTTTTTTCACTTATCAATAATTTGCCGGCAAGCACACCCCAGATAGTATGAGCAGCAGTTGGAATAATATTGATAGCCACCCATCCATCGCTGTTTATTTTTCCCATTAACACTGTATCCATCCA
>JAZKGV010000177.1:0-1540 GCA_040385725.1 Bacteroidota bacterium
TAATGAGTTAATCCTTTTAAATCTTACTGCAAAAAAATGTTGTTCATGTACGAATAAAAAATATTGTGGGGAAGGCGAATATCAATAGAAATTGTGAAAAAAAAAATTTTTATTCATTTGTTTTTTTACCTATCGTCACAGTACGTGATTTTGCTAAACTTTTCTGCTGCAATTTCGAAAACTCAAAGTCCAGCCTGCCCAGCATAATGCCTGCCCAACCTACCTGATTTATGATGACATCGTTCCCGGACTTGTTCTTCTTTACCGCCGGTTCGTCCATAAAAGTGTGGGTGTGCCCGCCAATGATCAAATCCACATTTTCTGATTCCTTCGCCAGGATCAAATCACACATTTTATTTTCATTCTCCTTATAAGTGTAGCCAAGATGGCTTAAGCAAATCACCATATCACAGCTTTCTTCCTTCTTTAATTTGCTGGCAACACGGTTCAGGTTTTCAACTGGGTCTAAATATTTTGTATTGCCTGCAAGGTTATCGGGTATCAACCCTTTTGGCTGAATACCGACTCCTGTTACACCTATTTTCAGCCTTCCTCTTTTAAAAATTGTATATGGCTGTGTCTTAAATTCCATGGGTGTATTACTTAAATCGTAATTACACATAAGCATAGGAAATTTGGCATGTTGCAATTGTGTGGCTAAATTCTCCAGGCCTGCATCAAAATCATGGTTGCCTATTGTAGCAGCATGATACCCCATTGCACTCATCGCTTTTATTTCAGGCTCGCCCTTATATATATTAAAGAAAGGTGTTCCCTGGAAAATATCGCCGGCATCCAGCAACAAAATATTATCATCCACGCTGGTAAACCCTTCAAACGCATCTGATTTAACTTCATTGCGGATCTTGTTAATAAGGTCTGCCCTTGCCGCCACACCACCAAGACCCTGGTTTCTTCCGCCATCCATTGGGAAAGCTTCGAGCCTGCTATGAACATCGTTCGTATGAAGTATAGTAAGTTTAGTTACATCATTAATATCACCCAGCCCGGCAAATACTGACCTGGATGCCAGCAATGAACCGGCAGCAAGCGCTGTTTGTTGTAAAAATTTTCTTCTACTCTGCATTGGTAACACGGTTTTCAATTTTGGCTGTAAGTTTTTTCCCTTGTTTCTGCATATCAGCAAAATATTCAATCACGGCATCCCTGAAAAGATAACCATTGGTTTGTTGTGGTATTGTTTTCAGCATATCGCAGTTGTCGCCTCCATTGGCAACATAGTCTGTTAATGCTATAGTATATTCCGAATTATCCTGAATGGGCTTGCCGTCAACATTTATGTTAACGGCTCTTTTATATTTTAGCTGATAGGTGCAGCCTGCCGAGGGCCATCCACCCTTGCTGGCAACAGTATCTAAAAACTGGTGTAGTGTTTTACCATCTACCTTCAGCAATACAATCATATTATCAAAGGGAGACAGTTCAAAAATTTTGCCCCTTGTAATATTGCCGGCGGCTATAGAGGGCAACCTTATTCCACCATTGTTGATGAAGGAAGCATCTACATTGGTTTTAAATT
>JAZKGV010000178.1:0-5578 GCA_040385725.1 Bacteroidota bacterium
CAAAAATGCCCAACCATTTTGCCAATATAAATTCAGCCTTTATACCAATACCTCCGTAATCAAGCCCAAGCCCGATGCCAGTTTTTATTACTAACTGCCTGTTTCCAAAAACAGGCTTAGAATTATTTTGTGTACTGTCTTGCGCCGCTGCGCTTGTTGTTATAAATAGCAAACAAAAAAGTGCTGTAATCAGGTCAAAGGTTTTCTTTTTCATAATGTTGATTTTAATTTAATACCCAGGAAAGGCAGTTATTATTAAAAAGCAGAAAATTTACTTTCAGGTCTGTTTGTGTAGATTTTAAAACCTTGCAATATGCTGCTCCTTCATTGCCGCCTGTTTCTATTTTTTGTATATGCAGATGGTCAATAAAATCAACTTCGCCATCGCCATACCATTTAAACAACGATTCCTTAATACTCCATGCTGCAGTAAGAAAGGTTGTATATAATACGGCATCGTTGCCAGCCAGGCTTTCAATTATATTTTGCTCAAAAGGAGAGAGGAATTTATGTTTTATCTTTTCAACCTTGCCTGTTATTTTTTCTATATCCACCCCCACACGAAAAGAAGTACTCACCATCACAGCAGCATATTCACCACAATGGGAAATACTAAAATGATATGCTTCATTTTCTAAGAATGGCTTACGGGTGTCAGCAATTTTTATCAGTTCGTAAGGAAAACCCGGATACAGTTCTCTCAGTAAAAATCTTCCGGCAAGATGCTGCAGTCGTTTGTGTGGATGTGTTATTTCTCTCTGCAATGGCACTTTGTCAATAAAAAAACTTTCCGGCTCTGTAATATGCCATATGCCGAGCTTGGTGTAAGGGTTAATATTTTGTTGATAAACCAGTGGCATTTGCTGTATTAAAAAGTCAGAATTAAGAATTGAAAAATTAGTTTTACAAATTAACAATTAAACAGTTTAACAATACAACAAATCAGCACTAATTATGATTTTAAGTGATACCCGTATTTTGGAAGAAATTGAAAAAGGCACCATCGTTATTAAACCCTACGACAGGAGCCAGCTTGGCAGCAACAGTTATGATGTGCATTTAGGGAAATACCTTGCCACATATAAAGATGTGGAGCTGGATTCAAAAAAGCATAATGAAATTTCGCATTTTGAAATACCGGAAGAAGGTTATGTACTGCATCCACATGTTTTTTATCTGGGTGTTACCGACGAATACACCGAAACCCATGCACATGTACCATTTTTGGAAGGTAAATCATCAACCGGGAGATTAGGGATCGATATACATGCCACCGCAGGCAAAGGCGATGTTGGCTTTTGTGGCAACTGGACCTTGGAAATTTCGGTGAAGCAGCCGGTGAAGGTATATGCTGGTATGCCAATTGGCCAGCTGATATATTTTCCTGTGGATGGTGAGATAGAAATAAAATACAACCAGAAGAAAAATGCTAAATACAGCGGGCAGATAAATAAGCCTGTAGAAAGTATGATGTGGAAGAATAAATTTTAAAACAATTGCGCCTGCCATGAAGAGATTGAATATGATTTTACTGCTGCTGCTGCTGATATATTCATTTGCAGGTGCCCAGCCCGGTGCAGACTCACTGTTGAATTTTATTATAAACAACAAAAGCCGCAGTGCTTTATACGTGGTAAGAAATGATACAGTGCTGGTAAAGCAGAACGAAAATAAACTGATGCCGCTGGCAAGTACCATTAAGATATTAGTGGCAGTTGAATTTGCAAAACAGGCTGGCGGCGGTATCATTAATGCAGAAAGCTATGTGCCCATAAGTGAGTTGAATAAATATTATCTCGATGGTACGGATGGAGGCGCACACCAGAACTGGTTATCGTATGAGAAAGAAAAAAAATTGGTAAAAAATGATAGTGTGAAATTGATTGATGTGGCAAGAGGGATGACGATATTCAGCAGCAATGCCAATACAGAATTCTTAATGGACCTGCTGGGCATTGAAAACATAAAAAGTAATTTGACACTTTTTGGTTTAAAAGATCACACCGCTATTTATCCAATCGTATCTTCTTTATTTCTTTACCAGAATCCACACAACTCAAATGAGAAAAAAGTATTAAAAGCCATTGGTAAATTAACAGAAGAAAAGTATGGCCAGGCTATTATGCAAATACACAATGGGTTAAAAAATAATCCAACACTTAAAAGTAAATTCCGTCCGCAGGACCTGACAATGAACATGCAGAAAATGTGGAGCGACAGGCTTACAGCATCTACTGTAAAAACCTATGTGCAGTTGGGCAGTATTGTTAACAACAGGAAATTTTTGAGTGAAAAGAGTTATGCTGTATTGTCAAAACTGCTGGAGTATTTTATGGAAAGCCCCGGTAATCAAAACGTGTATAAACATTTTGGGATAAAAGGAGGCAGTACAGCATTTGTACTTACGGAAACATTTTATGCCACCACCTTAAAGGGCGACAGGGTGGAAGCCGCTTATTTCTTTAATGATCTTACAGAGGACGAATCTGAAAAATTGCAAAGCTGGATGAACGGGATCAGGATCGGTTTAACGCAGAGTGAAAAATTCAGGACGAAATTGACAGGTGCAATAAAAGAATAATGCATTGCATAATGCAGCATCTTTAAAATAAAAAACCGAAGTTTTTAAAACTTCGGTTTTTGTTGTACTATAGAAATTAATATAGAGAGATCAGTTCTTCTAATTTTGGTTTTGCTGCTGTCCATCCTTCAATAATGGCAAATACTGTATCAGAAAATTCAGGATGAAAAAGTTTGTCCCTGAAAGCGACATCAGTTTTTTTACAATGATTTTCTAATTGTGGCAGGCCGGCAATCACCATTACTGCTTTTAATGTATGTGCTGCATTGCCTACCTCATCAGCATCCTGGCACTGCCAGGCATTTCTTAGTTTGTCAATATTCATTTGTATATCTGACACTGCACTGGTAAGCAATATTTTTTCAAAACCAGCATCGCCGCCAGATACCGAGTGAAGATAAGTGAGGTCAATATTTATCCGGGTAGTAATGTTTTCCATAAAGCTGCAGTTTATTTACTAAGATGTGTATTTGATCATATCATCTATAGTGTTACTTAGTTTTTTGTTGTTGTTATTTTGACTATCTATTGATTCAATAATGGCCGCAAACAGGTTTTCTGTTTTAAATGGTTTTGACACATAGCCCGTCATTCCCGATTTATAACAATTCTGCATTTCTCCATACAAGGAATGTGCCGTCATTGCCACCACAGGTATTTTTGATACTGGCCCTTTAAGCATTCTTATCTGTTCGGTGGCAGCAATACCATTTAATACCGGCATTTGTATGTCCATCAGCACTACATCAAATTGTTGTTGCTGTACTGCTTCCACTGCCATAGCACCATTTACAACATGTGTTACAATGAAGCCGCCTTTTTCAAGCACCTGCTTTGCCAGCATGGCATTAATGGCATTGTCTTCTGCAAGTAATATGTGTATGCTCCTGCCTTCGGGCAAAGTAACCCTTTTAAAGTTTTCTTTTGTATTTATATTGGCCTGGCCGCTTCCTTCGTATTTATTAAAGGTGAGAATGAAATTAAAAGTGGTGCCTTTGCCCGGGCTGCTGTCGATCATGAGTGTGCCGCCGTACATGTCCACAATACCTTTGGCGATATTAAGCCCAAGGCCCGTGCCGCCATATAATCTTTCCGTATCGGTATTGGCTTGTGTAAAACGTTCAAAAATGGCTTCCTGTTTTTCCATTGCCACACCAATGCCTGTATCTTTTACATAAAAAGAAATATAGTGTTTGGTATCATCAGGTCCACTTACCATTCTGCAGCCAATTTCTACAAACCCGGTATCAGTAAACTTAATTGCATTGCCCATCAGGTTAAATAATATCTGCGAAAGCCTTAACTGGTCGCCCATTACTTTGGCAGGCATATTACCGGTGATGTTATATTTGAGTGCAATACCTTTTTCTTTTGCTTTTGGCTCTAATATTTTTGCAGCATCTGTTACTATCTGCTTTACATCTATCGGCAGGCATTCAAGTGCCAGGTTGCCTGATTCAATTTTAGAAAGATCGAGTATGTTGTTGATAAGCCCCAGCAGGTTTTCTGATGCTGATTTTATTATGTCAACATAATCGCCTTGTTCTTTATCAAGTGTAGTGTTAAATAAAAGATCAGTAAAGCCAATTACAGCATTGAGCGGTGTCCTTATCTCATGGCTCATGTTGCTGATAAACTGGTCTTTTACTTTTAATGACCGTTCCACCATTTCGTTGGCAGCAATCAGGTCTGTTTCAATCTGGTAACGGCTGGTAATATCCATGCCAATACCAAGTATATATTTCTTTCCTTTCTTGTCTTTAAAGCATTTCTTAATTACGTTGAACCAGCTTACAGGATCATTGGTGCAGCTGGTGCCCGGCATACTTCCTTCCAGCCTTATCATTTCACCATCCTGCAGTTCCAGCATTGATTCAAAATCGCCAAGGAAAATATCTTTTTCTCCTTTTGATAAAGTTGTTACATCAAGCGCCAACATTTCATTTTCGTCGCACAGGTAATACTGGCCAAAGGTCTTATTATGCAATACCACCTGGCTCTGTTCATTCATTACATAAATAATATTGGGGCTGTTCTCAATTATCTGGCTGATGAATTGTTGTTGTTTCTCAATTTCATTTTGTGCTTTTACCGATTCGGTAATATCAATGGCGCTGGCAATGATGTATGGTTCACCATGCTTGTTGTCGTACAATGCATTTTGGTATAGCCATGCCCGTTTGCTGCCATCTTTTCTTACTATCTGGAATGAACCCGTAGCCGTTTTTTTCTCAATAATTTCTGACAGGTAAAAGCCAAAATATTGTTGAAAATCTGGTGTTACCAGGTTTACAAGGTTGCTGCCAATTAATTCCTTTTTGCTGTAGCCACTCAGCTTTTCTGCAGCCGGGTTTACATCTAATATATTTCCCTGAAGGTCGTGCTTGCAAATAATAGCTTGTGCATTATCCAGTACAGCCGCTTTCTCTTCTTCACTTTTCTTTATTGCCAGTTCAAAAAGTTTGCGGTGTGTAATATCTTTTACTGTGCCTACATAGCCTATGAAGTTTGCGTTTTCATCAAACCTTGGTGCTATATTGCTCATCATGTGCCGCTGCTCACCATCAATATTAAAGCGGTATTCAAGTTCAGTTGTTTCGCCTTTTGCGGCGCCTTCAATACTTTTCCATATATGCATCATATCTTCAGGATGTATATTCTGGAAAAGCTCATCCATTGTTATATCGGCTGTAAGCGGTATGTGGTAAATGGTACGTAGTTCTTTAGAGAGATAGAGGGTTTTGTTTACTGCATCAAATTCCCATGCACCTACCTGTGCAATTTCAATGGCCTGCTCCAGTTTATTTTTATTGGCAACCAGTTGTGCTTCCAGTATTTTTCTTTCTTTTATTTCATTCTCCAGCGCCAGTTCTTTTTCCTTACGGATGGTTATATCTGTTTCAATAGCGATGTAGTTGGTGATCTCTGAACCTTCATTGTAAATGGGTTTCACACTTATCATGGCCCAGTATGGTTTGCCATCTTTACGGTAATGCA
>JAZKGV010000179.1:0-7322 GCA_040385725.1 Bacteroidota bacterium
TTACAGGCTAAAACGAAGAATTGAAGATTTTATTTTGGAGAGTTTCCGTTTTTTGGAAGAAAGATCAAAGAAGCAATAAAAGATCATATCGAAATCGAATATTTTCGTATCAAATCGAACCATTTAAAAAAAGAGTAATTGGTTTACAGCTATGTTACGGTTGAAGTTTTTTTATGGATTGCTGATAATGTTCCCAAATCTCTTCCACCACTTCAGCCGCAGGCATTATCACCTTTATAATCGCACTCACCTGTCCTATTTCCAGTTCGCCTTCATCAAGATTGCCTTCAAACATGCCTTTTTTAGCACGGCCACGGCCTAGTAAAGTTTGAAGCTCTTCAACCGAAGCGCCTTTTTCTTCTGCCGCCTGTACCTGCTCAAAGAATTTGTTTTTAATTAAACGGACTGGCGTAAGTTGTTTAAGAGAGAGTTGTGTATCGCCTTCTTTTGAATTGATAATAGTTTCCTTAAAGTTGGTGTGAGAAGAAGCTTCCGGTGTGGCAACAAAGCGGCTGCCTACCTGCACACCTTCTGCTCCCAAAACCATTGCAGCCAACATTTGCCTACCGGTAGCAATGCCACCTGCAGCAATCACAGGAATACTTACTGCACTACAAACTGCAGGAATTAAAACCATTGTTGTTGTTTCTTCTCTTCCGTTGTGTCCACCTGCTTCAAAACCTTCTGCCACTACTGCATCACAACCTGCTTCCTGTGCTTTGAATGCAAACTTGCTGCTGCTTATTACATGAACTACAGTAATGCAGTGTTCTTTTAATTTGGCAGTCCATGTTTTTGGGTTACCGGCAGAAGTAAAAACAATGGGAACTTTTTCTTCGATGATGGTTTGAATGTGTTTGTCAATATCAGGATACAGTAAAGGCAGGTTTACACCAAAGGGTTTATCCGTTGCTGTCTTGCATTTTTGAATATGCTCTTTTAAAACATCCGGGTACATACTTCCGGCACCCAGCAAACCAAGCCCTCCTGCATTACTAACGGCACTGGCGAGCCGCCAACCGCTTGCCCATATCATACCTGCCTGGATAATGGGGTATTGAATGTTGAAGAGTTGAGTGATGCGGTTATCGTTCAATGGCTGCATTGTTACATTGTTTAATGGTTGCATTGTTACATTGTTGATAAGAACAATACAATCTCAACCAGCAATAAAGATAAATGGAAAACAAAAAAGCAATGCTGACAAATATAAAAGCATTCCCAAAAAAGATTACTGCCTGCATCATCAACAATTTAACCATATAGCAATGCAACGATTATCCCAGGTCTATATCCGTATCATCTCCAATATTAAGCGAACGGGTTTCGCCTTTAATGCCGGTATCACTGCCAATAAGAGACTCATCTAAAACAACATCATATAACTTGGAGAAAGAACCAACAATCGATTCTTTTATAATGGTATAATTAAGCACCGTATGTTCACCAATAGAAACATTAGGGCCAATAACAGAGTTTTTTATGTCGCAGCCTTCGCCAATACTTACCGGTGGAATGATAATGGTGTTCTCAAAATTTTCCTTCCCGTGAATAGTACCGCCAAATTTTTTCAGCATCGTGGCATTAGATTCCAGTAAAGTTTCCTTCCTGCCACAATCAAACCAGTTCTGTACTTTGAAGAACTGGAATTTTGCGCCCTGCTGTATCATACATTCCAATGCGTCGGTCAGCGTAAATTCTTCATTGGTTTTTTCTCCCTGTTCAATGATCTTTTTAATACAGGAGAACAGCGTACTTGTTTCTTTTATTTTATAAATACCCACCAATGCTAAGTTGCTTTTTGGTATCGCCGGCTTTTCCACCACTCTTGTTATCATACCTTCATCATCCACTTCCGCCACACCAAAATTGCGTGGATCATCCACTTTTTTTACACCCAGCATAGAATGTGGAGAATTCAATACTTCCTTCACATTGTATTCAGCAATGGTATCACCCAAAACAATGATCACTTCTTCATCCCTGCCTACAATTTGCTTGGTAAGGTCAATGGCATAGCCGGTGCCATTGCGTTCATTCTGATAAACAAAGTAATTATTGAGATGTGGATACTTGGCCTTTACATAGTCCTGTATCTTATCGCCGAGGTAGCCTACTATAAAAACAAAATCATTCACGCCTGCATCATGCAATTGATCAATAATAATGCTTAAGATGGTCTTTCCAGCCAATGGGATCAAAGCCTTTGGCTGTGTATAAGTATGGGGGCGAAGCTTGGTGCCTGCGCCCGCCACTGGAATTATTGCTTTCATGTTTTAATAATAATCACACCAGTGGCGTGATACTTTATTCACAATCAGAAATGCTGGTTTTTTAAAAACGGACTGTGAAAGTAGGGATTTTTGTGTAAATGGTACATGAATAACAGCTTCCTGCAATTTAGTTCTGCATATCAATACAACTGCTCATCAAAACTTTCCTCCGCATTATTCATCTTTTTATCTGTCAAAAACTTATTTCTCCAGCCAACAACAGCGGCCAGCAGCATCATTACAATTAATAAAGACAATGCTTTTGACAGATCTGTTTTTTCTGAAATAAAACCAATAACAGATGGTCCTGCCAAAAAGCCTATAAGCCCTCCTGTGGTTACCATTGCAAAACCTTCCACCTTACTTACACCCGGAATGTTTGCCGAAGCCCTGAATAAAATAGGCACAATACCAGAACAACCAAATCCTATCACAACATATCCTGCAATGGTGAGGCCAATAAAAGGTGATACCACTATTAATACAAAGCCTGCCGCCGCAGTAAGTGCCCCCACAATTACAGTCTTTTTGCTACCCATTACAGATACAATGCTGTCGCCATTTAACCGCCCTATCGTCATAGCAATGGAAAACCCTGCATAGCCCAAACTGATAAGTTCTTTTGGAGCATGTAATATCTCTTTAAAATAAATAGCACTCCAGTCGGCCACACAACCTTCTGCCATAAACAGCACCATGCAGATAAAAGAAATGCTCAGGATACTTAATGAAGGCAATTTTAAACCAGAGCCCGAATGGAGAATATCCTTATTGGCAAGCAGGTGATGCCTGTTGCTTATGTTCACTGTAATAATTATTAAAGCCATTATTATAATTTGCCAGCCAGATGGAACAGAAACTGTAAACATCAATGCTGCAAAACCTGCACTTACAAAACCACCCAAACTGTATAATGCATGGCAGGTGCTCATTAAAAGCCTGTCGTATTTTTTTTCCATGATATTGACCGTTGCATTGGCAGATAACCCGTTTAAAAAACTAACCAATCCAAGACAGTACAAACTTATCCAGCACATAGGCCGGTTAATGGAATTAATTAGTGCAACCATTACCAGGCTTTGCATTATATATCCTGCCAGCATCCATTTGCCCACAGGGATCTTTGAAAACACTTTTGTTGAAAGAAACACACCCGTGATAGCACCTAGTGGCGATAACAGTAATGACAATCCCAAACTACCATCAGTAAAACCAAGCCTTTGTTTAATATCGGGTATGGCAGCTACCCATGTACCAAACAAAAGGCTGCTGCAGGCAAATAAAAAGCCTACTGCCAACACAGGTTTTAGTTTTATGAAGGAGGAAAAGTTTTTTAAAAACACTTTATGCAGGTTTAAAAATTCTTTTACATAATAGAACTACTGAAATTATATAATAAATACAGAAAATTGTACAACAGCTGTTGAAACGTTGTAAATTAACTTGTGCAGCTTTTACTTATGGATAACAATTCAGTACTACAGTTGCAACAATTCATTAAGAAAAATGCCCTTGATCCACAAAAAGGTATTATTCTTTTTAATGCAACAATCACCTTGCACAGCAACGAAAACCCGTTGATAATTTCTTCTGAAGTGCAGATAATAACATTACCCAAAGAAATGGTTTTGTATATTTTAGAATTTGTAAAAGCCACTCACCTCCAGTCTGAGATATATTCCACCCGGCTTTACCATTTTGAACACACCGGTAATACTACGCTTGTAATAAAAGAACCCGATGGCGGGCTGCTGCTCACTGTATCAATATAACCTGGAAATGCAGGTCCCAAACCTGTTATTTAATTGTTGTTTAAAAAAATTACTTTTACGCACTAATCAATAGAAGACTCCACAATGAAATTGTATATCCGGAATATGGCTTGCGAAAGCTGCAAAATATTAGTAAAGGAAGAGCTTGAAAAAATGGGTGTCCATCCCCTTAAAGTAGAATTAGGCGAAGCTGATGTAAAAGAAAAATTATCTGAAAAGCAACAAAAGCAATTTGCCAGTGAAATAAAAAAAGCAGGGCTTGAAGTGGTGAAAAACAAAGAAGGCGTATTGGCTGACCAGATAAAAGCAGTGATTGCAGAATATGTTGACAATAACAGCAACATTAAGAATAATCTTTCTGACTATCTTAGTAAAAAACTTAACTACGAGTACTCCTACATCTCCAGTTATTTTTCCGCCATGCAGGCAAACACCATTGAACAGTTTGCCATAAACCTTAAAATTGAAAAGGTAAAAGAAATGCTGGTGCTGGAAGATTTAACCCTTACGCAAATTGCCGATAAACTCAACTACAGCAGCGTAGCACATTTATCCAGCCAATTTAAAAAAGTCACCGGTTTGCCGGCATCACATTTTAAAAAACTCCGCAGCACCAGGCGCAAAACAATACAGGATCTTTAATCCTTCAATCACGCAAAAAATAATTCCACAAGTTGTAAAGACAACGGCTTTTTGCTTACCCAACACTTCATTCTAACCTGTATATTTGCACCCTCAAACCAAATAAATGCAAAGAGATTCCCTCGTTTTTGACATTATCAACAAAGAATTGCAACGCCAGCGCCATGGTGTGGAACTGATAGCTTCCGAAAATTTTACTTCATTACAGGTAATGCAGGCTTGCGGCAGCGTAATGACAAATAAATATGCTGAAGGTTATCCTGGTAAAAGATATTACGCCGGTTGTGAAATTGTGGACCAGACTGAACAATTAGCTATTGACAGGATAAAACAAATTTTTAGTTGTGTATATGCCAATGTACAGCCACATAGTGGTGCACAAGCCAACGCAGCAGTAGCACTTGCTTTATTAAAACCCGGCGATAGAATTTTAGGCCTTGACCTGAGTATGGGTGGCCACCTTACACATGGCTCGCCGGTTAACTACTCCGGCAAATTATATGAAGCCCATTTTTATGGTGTAAAAAAAGAAACCGGCATTGTAGATTATGAAATGCTGGAACAAAAAGCAAGAGAGTTTAAACCAAAGCTCATTCTATGCGGTGCCAGTGCTTACAGCCGTGACTGGGATTATGCAAGAATAAGAAAAGTAGCAGACGAAATAGGTGCATTTGTACAATGTGATATGGCACATCCGGCAGGTTTAATTGCAAAAGGATTATTGGCATCTCCATTTGAGCATTGTCATTTTGTTACCAGCACCACTCATAAAACTTTACGTGGCCCAAGAGGTGGTATTATTTTAATGAAGGAAGATTTTGACAATCCCTTTGGGTTAAAAGATGTGAAAGGCAACATAAGGCCAATGAGCAATTTGCTTGATATGGCTGTTTTCCCCGGCATACAGGGTGGGCCGCTTGAACATATTATTGCAGGAAAAGCAATAGCATTTGGAGAAATATTGACTGATGAATTTACTGTGTATGCAAAGCAGGTGGTAAACAATGCACAGGCAATGGCAAAGGCTTTTGTTGATAAAGATTATCACCTCATCAGCAGCGGCACTGATAATCATTTAATGCTGATCGACCTGAGAAATAAAAATATCAGCGGTAAAAAAGCAGAGCAGGTGTTGGTGAAAGCAGAAATTACTTTGAATAAAAACATGGTGCCATTTGATGATAAGAGTGCTTTTGTTACTTCAGGCATACGTATTGGCACACCGGCTATCACAACAAGGGGATTGAAAGAAGGCCACATGCAGTTTGTGGTGGATGCTGTGGACAAAGTGCTGATGAATGCTGACGATGAAAATGTGATCAATGCCGTACGCAAACAGGTGAATGAGTTTATGGAGCAGTTTCCACTGTATCCTGAACTTGGTTAATTTGTTTAAAGTTTAAGGTCTAAAGTTTTTTACACATAATTACTTTAAATAACCTCAAACTTTAAACCTTAAACTTTAAACTTCTTCTTTATGTTGCAACGAATACAAACTGTTTGGTTATTACTGGCTGGTGTAGCCGCTTTTCTTACTTTAAAATTGCATTTTTACAGCGGTGTTTTACAACAGCCAGAAGGTACTGCATCTATTTCTTATGCAAAACAAAATGGGATGTCACCATTTTGGCTGATGCTTGTAACAGTTGCAATTGGCTTAATTGCTTTTATCACTATTGGTTTATTTAAAAACAGAACGGTACAGCTAAGGCTTTGTGTACTCGGTATTGTGTTAGAAGCTCTCCTGATATTCTTGTATTATCAGACTATCAAATCAAAATTTGTTCCCGGGCAAGGGGAATATTCACTCACCACTTTATTACATTCTCTGATCGTTCTATTCTTTGTACTGGCTGCAAGAAGTATTAATAAAGATCAGAAGCTGATAAAAGAAAGCGACAGGCTCCGTTAATATTACTATTGAAAATATGTCATTCACAACTATTGTTTAATACAGATTTGTGTTGATTTGCCCCTTTTTTTAAATAATATTGCAGCAGATTCAATACCCTCCAAAAAACTCCCCGTTTAAAACGATTATTGAAACGCTTACCGGTATGCCTGCTGCCGCCGAAGCAGGACTTTATTTATTACAAAACTTAACAAATGAAGAAACTTTACTTTTCTATTATCGCTTTTGGGGCAATGCTTACCGCAACCAATGCACAGCTTACACTCAGCACACAATTTATCAATCCCTGTGGTGGAGATGAACACAATGAATTTATTGTGGCTAAAACCGGAGCTAACCCGGTAAATATTGCCAATATTATTTTTGGTTCTTATAATCCATCCACTAACTCAAGTGGTATTGATGGAGACCCGGTAATTAATTATAATTACTGGTGGAGGGGCAATAATGCTGTATCAACACCTTACCCAACTTTCTCACCTTTTCCCAACGAAGCCTGCGATGATGGATTAAGCTGTTATGGTTTCCGCTATCCTTCTGTTCCGGCTGATGCTACTGACATAAATGCTTTGCTTGACACATTAAATAATATAGCAGGCTGCACCGTTTTTCTTTCGGTGCCTTCCACTGATATTATTCCTGCTAACAGCAACGTAATATTTTTTCTTGGTGCAGGATACAGGGGCACAACAGATTTGTGCGGCTTTGATAACCCCCGCACAA
>JAZKGV010000180.1:0-14327 GCA_040385725.1 Bacteroidota bacterium
ACCAAATTCATTGTAAGCAGTGCGTATAATGATATTGCCTTCGCTGTCTTCACCAATTTCTTCCAGGCCATAGTCAATCAGTTCCAGTTCCAGGTCTTCTATATTTTGTCCTGCATTTTTTACTTTGAATTCTCCCATGCGGTTGAAAGTAAAAGCCACACTACCGCTGGTGCCAAGAGCGCCACCACCTTTTGTAAAGTGCATACGAACATTGGCAACAGTACGGGTGGAGTTGTCGGTAGCAGTTTCCACCAATATAGCAATACCATGTGGTGCATAGCCTTCGTACAAAATTTCATCATAGTTCACCAGGTCTTTACCGGTGGCCCTTTTAATTGCAGCTTCCACCCTGTCTTTTGGCATACCCACACTACGGGCATTTTGAAAACAGCGGCGCAGAGCGGCATTGGAGTTAGGGTCGCTGCCACTTGCTTTTACGGCAATTGCAATCTCTTTACCAATACGGGTAAAGTTTTTTGCCATTTTATCCCAACGGGCAAACATGGCGCTTTTACGTACTTCAAATATCCTTCCCATTTCTTTTTAATTGAAAGTTGAAAATTGAGAATTGAAAATTGCAGAAGTTTTTCATTTTCCACTTTCCATTTTCAATTCCGCTTTCGGCGGCTGCAAAAGTAAGGAAAATGAATTTTTGGCAGAAAGTCTTATTTGCTAATTTTAACCATAATGAACATTCCTCTTTTACAGGTTAAAAATTTATCTATTGCATTTGCTGATACTATTGCTGTCAACAATATTTCATTTAATATATTCCCTGGCGAACTGGTGGCAGTAGTGGGCGAAAGCGGCAGCGGAAAATCTGTAACTTCTTTAAGTTTGTTGCAATTGTTACCAAAACAAACAATCATTAAAGGCGAATTACTTTTTGCAAAAAATAATACTGTCCCTGTTAACCTGCTTACGCTGGATGAAAAAAGCATGCGGAGTGTGAGGGGAAAAGATATTGCCATGATCTTCCAGGAGCCAATGACTTCATTGAACCCGGTGTTTACTTGCGGCCAGCAGGTGATGGAAGCAATACAGTTACATCAAAAAGTAAATGCGGCAGTAGCCAAAGAAAAAGCTATTGAACTGTTTGAAAAAGTAAAGTTGCCCAATCCTGCACAGATCATTAACCGCTATCCACATGAAATAAGTGGGGGACAAAAACAACGGGTGATAATCGCCATGGCGATGAGTTGTAATCCTTCTTTATTAATTGCTGATGAACCCACCACCGCATTGGATGTAACGGTGCAAAAAACAATACTGGAACTGGTAAAAGAATTACAGCAACCCACAGGGCCCGGTGGGCAAAATGGAATGAGTGTTTTATTTGTTACGCATGACCTGGGCCTTGTGGCTGATATTGCTGATAAAGTGGTGGTGATGTACAAAGGAGAAATTGTGGAACAGGGTAGTGCGATAGAAGTATTAAAAAATCCACAGCATAATTATACAAAGGCTTTGTTACAATGCAGGCCGGGTTTGCATGGAAAAGGGGAGAGGTTGCCGGTGATAGGAGATCAGTTATCAGTTATCAGTGATCGGGTAATAGAGTCTTCTGAAATAAAAACCGGTTTGAATAATGCAAAAGAACCGATCACTGACCACTCATCACTGATAACTACACTTGAAGTACAAAACTTAAAAGTGTATTACCCGGGTAAAACCTCTTTCTTTAAAAAACCTCCTGAGCCTTACAAAGCGGTAGATGGTGTGAGCTTTACAGTTAGCAAAGGTGAAACAGTTGGGCTGGTAGGAGAAAGCGGCTGTGGTAAAACAACCTTGGGCAGGGCTATATTACAATTGATACAGGCAACATCCGGTAAAATAATTTTGAATGGAAAAGACCTGGTGCAACTGCCGCATAAAGAAATTACCCCGTTAAGAAAAGATCTGCAGATCGTTTTCCAGGATCCCTATGGTTCATTAAATCCAAGAATTACTATTGGCGATGCCATTACCGAACCATTACAGGTGCATGGTATGCTGAATGGGAAAAAGGAAAGAAAAGATAAAGTGGTTGAATTACTTGAGAAAGTAAACCTGAGAGCAGAACATTTTAACCGTTATCCTCACCAGTTCAGTGGTGGGCAGAGGCAACGCATTTGTATTGCAAGGGCATTGGCATTAAATCCTTCTTTTTTAATTTTTGATGAAAGTGTGAGTGCATTAGATGTAAGTGTGCAGGCGCAGGTGTTGAATTTATTGAATGACCTGAAAAAAGAATTTCAGTTTACTTCCATCTTTATCTCACACGACCTATCTGTTGTACATTATATCAGCGACCGCATTATAGTAATGCAACAAGGTAAAATTATAGAAGAAGGATTGGCCGATGATATTTATTTTTTACCCAAGCAGGAATATACAAAGCGGTTGATTGAAGCTATTCCTGGAAAGAAGTTGATGATAGGTTAAATTAATTCCCACAAAGACACTAAGTTTTTATTCTTTGTTTCCTTAGTGCCTTTGTGGGATAGTTTTCAATACCTGAGATTATAATTTCCATACCTGTTATACTCATAAAAATTTCTTGCACTCGGGTGAAAGGCAAACAACAATCTTTTTAATTGTTCCTGGAACTGTTCGTCAGCAGGCTTGTCTTCTTTCAATTTTTTATCTGTCATGCTGCACAGGTCATCATTGCTGCTTACTTCATTTTCATTTTCAGGTTGCAGGCCGCTGATACCTATTTTCCAATCATCATCTTTTTTTACCCGGTATTTAAAAAAGTAAACAGTTCCTTTTTTATGCTTGTATGCAGCCGGCTGTTTACCAATTAACACAACAGAATCAACCTTGTTGAAATTCTTATCCATCAGTAAATAACTTCTTGCCATATCTGCCTGCGTTTTATATTTTGCCGGGAATTTGTCAAGTTTTTTTATCTCTTCCAGTTCTGCAAATAATTTTCCACGCAGGTTGTCTTTAGCAGCCATGTAAGTATATATGCTGTCGGGCACAGGCTTGCTGTTTTTAAGCAGTATAATGGCAGCATTCATTTTTACTTCATCGTCTTTGCTTTGCAACAGTTTGTCAAAAAATTTGGGTACACTCACATTCTGGTCGTAAAACGGCGCCAGCAGCACCGCATAATCCTTTAACTCATCGCTATGTTCGTTGTTGCTGTATCTTGAAGCATATACATCTGTTTCATCATCTTCGCCTTCTTTTTTATTCTCTGCTTCCATCTTTTTTTCATCATTGCCTTTTTGTTTTTTCATTTCTATTTTGGCATCAAAGAAAATCTTGCTGAACCAGCTTTCATACTGCGTTGCTTTTATAAAGCCACTATCCACCAATGTTACTAAAAGTTCCATCACTGGTTTTTTGTAATCATCCAATGATGCCAGTTGCAGTATTTCAGGATAAAGTTGTGCAGCTAATTGCAGCGTATCTTCAAAACTGTTGAAGATATAATCATAAGTATAACTGTTGTCGTACACAATAGGATCCTGCAGTATCAATTCTTTAAAAGCAGCAGCAGCATCTTTTGTTTTGTGCTTTGCCAGTGCTTCTATCACTTCATTTTGAAACATACTGGTATCGGCAGTTTGGTTGTATATTGTTTTAAGGGCTTCAACAACTGTTGCTTTGGTTGTGTCTTTTATAAAACCCAATTCAGCGATCAGCTTTGTTTTAACATCAAAATAATTTTTGTAAGATGGGGACAGCTTTTTTAAGGCAGCCATTATTTTAGGTACGTCTTCTTCCCTATAATGTATATCAGTGATTGCTTTTTGGACTTTGGCAAGTGTGGTGCTGTCGGTGCTGAACAGGTTTGTAAAAAAAGTATCGATAGGATTGCTGAAAATGTTCTTTCCCTTTATGCTGTCATCTGCTGTAAAGCTGTTAAGAAAGCTGCTGATAAAACTGCTTTGGTGATTGAGGGTATCACCCATTGTTAAAACGGTAAACTGGTAGTTGTTTTTAAGCAACACACTTACATATATCTTTTTGGATGAGCCGGTATCTGTTATGGCGTATGTATAGCCGCTTATTCCATTGGGCTTTTCAAAATACTTTTTGTCCTGCAATACCATGCTGCTGTACTCATCAAAATCGGCAAACTGGTTTTTCCAGTAGGCAGCAGAGTCTTTTGCATAATAGTAATCAGAAAACTGCTCAATACTTACAATAACGGCTTCGCCTGTGG
The DNA here is from genome assembly GCA_040385725.1 of Bacteroidota bacterium. Taxonomy (GTDB): domain Bacteria; phylum Bacteroidota; class Bacteroidia; order Chitinophagales; family Chitinophagaceae; genus Ferruginibacter. The sequence goes on from JAZKGV010000180.1 coordinate 4,163, forward strand.
AATCACTGGAAAAATAAGCTGACTTGTTGTTTGAATAATTGGCATAATCATTATAATAATAATTATCCTTTGCACTGCTGGCAATTTTTTCAATGACAGCCCTGTAGCCTGTATCTATTGATGGAGCAACAGGTGTGGAAACAGTAAAATGCATAAAGGTGTCAGCAAAATTTGTATTGCTGCCATACTTGTAAGGTGTAAAACTGAATGATTTAAAAAACTCGTCCTCTTCAGTTGGCTTATTGCTTTTTGCTGCCAGCACATAATAATGTGGCCCTTTAATGATGTAGTGTGCTGTAATAACACTGCTGTCTTTCATTTTTTCCTGCACTTCCAAACATGGGTAGCCATTAAAGGAACAAAGTTTACGCTGTATCTGTCTTTCAAAATAATCAGGAGAACGGAATGCTTCTTCCATCAGCTTCAGTTCAAAAGTATCTTCATCTAAAAAGCCAAAGTTGTACAAACTTTTTTTCTGTATCAGGTAAGCATTGCCTGTAGTTTTATTTACTGCTTCATATTCCCAGGTATTGTTGCCGTCCTTAGCATTTTTGTTGTAATAAGCAAATGGTTGTTGTGGCAGCTTTACAGAAAAACCACCCTGCGGCGGAGAATAGGTAATAGCAATATTGCCTCTTTCTTTTAACGCAATGGAAGAAAAAAACTGGGCAGCTTCTTTCCCTTCAATATAATTTTCTTTGCCGCTCATTTTAAAAATTAAAATTTCAAAAGGCGTAATTAAAATATTGTAACGCTGCAGATCGCCACGGCGTGTTTTGCTGGTAATATCATAACCACCGTAGCCATTTTTTTGAATAAACGTTTTCTTTAAAATTTTACCGGGAATATTTTCATACAAAAGGCTGTCAATTTTTTTCTTCACCATGTCTTCGGTCTGGTTTATAAAAGCGGCATGTGTTTTTACCCTTGTTACCTGGTAAAAACTTCCGTTGCTCATATCAGAATATTGCCTGCGGTCAAGCGATACATAATCTTCTGCCACAGTAAACAATTGCCCTGGCACATCTACTTTGTAAAAACCATCATCAGGCTGCACTGTATTAAAAACCACTGGTACTTTCAGTTTGTCGATAGCATCTTTTTGTGTGGCATCCCTATCGGCCATTTTTACCGGGCGGAGTGTATAGCCTTTTTTACGCAGCAGTTCTATCACACCCCTGGCGCCTGGCAAATGAGCAGAACCAACGCCAACAAACAACGAACTTTTTTTCATGATGCTGTCCATGGAGTTAGCCTGTATCTCATTTCTTAAATATAAAAACTTTTCCCTGAAAGCGGCAGATTGCTCTACGATATTATCCAATGAATCCATCAGGTCAAGATCACCACGTTTGTAAGCATCTTCGATCTTCTCACTTATTTCACCCATTGATTCGTCAATATCAACTGTTTTTTTCTTTTTTTCTGCAGCCATATCTGCATAGGCCTGCATCACTATTTTTTCTGTTTCATAATAGTTTTCCACGCCAGTGCCACGCTTGCCTAATTTTTTCCCTGTTTGGAAAATGTAGAGGTCAAGAAAAGTATCTTCTTCAAAATCTTCCCTGGGCTTATAACTACGGTAGAGCAAACTGTTTACCACGGTGGGTTCTGTACTCAATGCCAGTTTCAGTTCCTCATCATAATTTTTAAGGCGGAAAGAGTTTTCACTGAGATAATCGCCCATGCTGCTGTAGCGTACATAACTGCTGTAATCTGTTTTCAGTTTATCCATCCTTGCCATTTGGCCTTGCCATACATCGGGGTTCAGTTCAAGCGCCACGGCATCAGCATTTTTTATGGCATAATAAAATGAATCACTTAAATGAAAAGCCATCTTGCTGCTTACATGCATGGTGCCAAAAAGATAAGACGGTTTTTTGAGGCCATTACCTGTTATCTCCCATAATAAGCTGGGGTATTTTTTGGGTGTATTTTTTTGTGCAAAAGCAACCTGCAGCAGCAGCACCGGTAAAAAAAGTAAGCAGTATTTTTTATACATGAAGGGTTATTTTTTTGTTAGCCTTGATGATAAAGATGCACCGAATGAGCAATATCACAAAATAATATGGGTTTATTCAACAGATTTTTAACGGCGGAAAGTGGTTTATTTTTCCGGCTGATAAAGGAATGATACAGCGAATGGCTTTTTGCCCTACATTTGCACTCTTTTAAAATCATGCCGTAACATGATACGTGCCTTCCAGATGGCGGGCTTCATATCTCTGCAACAAGACAGTAAAGGCATGTGATTATCATCTTTAAAATTTTTTGATACACATGAAATTAAGCCAGTTCCGTTTTGACCTCCCACTTAATCTGATTGCCCAAACCCCAACCAAGAAAAGAGAAGACAGCCGTATGATGGTGGTTCACCGCCAGTCAGGGAAAATTGAAGACCGCAACTTCCGTGATATTATTGAGTACTTTGACGACAAGGATGTGATGGTAGTAAACAACACCAAGGTTTTTCCTGCCCGTATGTATGGCCGCAAGGAAAAAACAGGCGCCAAGATCGAAGTGTTTTTATTGAGGGAACTCAACAAACCTAACCGCCTTTGGGATGTGATCGTTGATCCGGCCCGTAAAATACGTGTAGGCAACAAATTATATTTTGGAGAGAATGATGAACTGGTGGCAGAAGTAATTGATAATACCACCAGCCGTGGCCGTACCATCCGTTTTTTGTGGGAAGACAGCGAAGAATCATTCCGCAAAATGCTTGACTTTATGGGAGAAACGCCTTTGCCAAAATACATCAAGCGTAAACCTGATGAAGAAGATAAAGAACGCTACCAGACTGTTTATGCAAAACATGAAGGCGCTGTGGCGGCACCAACTGCGGGGCTGCATTTTAGTAAAGAACTGATAAAAAGATTAGAGATAAAAGGCATCCGCTTTGCTGAAACAACTTTGCATACAGGCCTTGGCACTTTCCGCCCTATTGAAGTGGAAGACCTGAGCAAGCATAAAATGGATGCAGAATATTATGCAATAGAAGAAACAGCCTGCGGTATTGTAAATAAAGCAAAAACTGAAGGCAAGAGAATTTGCTCTGTGGGTACCACTACAATGCGTTCATTGGAATCATCTTTTACAGCACAAAAATTATTAAAGCCATCTGAAGGCTGGACAAATATGTTCATTCATCCGCCATACGAATTTTCCATTGCAGATTCGTTGGTTACAAACTTTCATTTGCCTAAAACAAGTTTGTTGATCATGACTTGTGCATTTGGTGGGTATGACCTGATAATGGAGGCATATAAAAAAGCCATTAAAGATAAATACCGTTTCTTCAGTTATGGAGATGCGATGATGGTGGTGTAATGAATGGTAAGTGGGAAATGGCTAGTGGGATTGACCTGGTAATAACAATAGAAGCAAAATATTTAGAACTCCTCTTTATGGGGAGTTTTTTTATTGCTGGTCGGTACCGAAGGTCAGACCGGTTGGGATGGGCTTAAAAAAAATAGGGGCGGAGATGGAAATCCCTGCCCGTTTTAAATCCAATATCCTATGAAAAACCAGATATAAAACGCAGGGATGAAAGTAATATTGCGTAGGGGTTATACTTTTTTAAAAAATATTTTTTGATGGAAAACTTCTGTTTTTCAACGCTTTATAAAAAAAGCCGCTATAGTTTTTCACTACAGCGGCTTTTTTTATCAGGGGAAAACTACTAATCAAGCCCAAATAAACCTTTATTCAGCAATTGCAGCGTTTGTTCTTTGTACTGTTTGGGGATGAGAATAGAAATATTGTGACGGCTTCCTCCATAGCTCACCATTCTAATCGGTATGCCCGATAGTGCCGCAAATAATTTCTCCATCACATTTTCTGTTTCGCTTATTTCATTGCCCACAATACTTACAATGCTCTGGTCAGTATCTACTTCCACTGTTCCAAAAGGTTCCAGTTCTTTAATGATGTCTTTTAAGTTTGTGTCCGTATCAATGGTAAGCGATACAGCTACTTCTGATGTTGTTATCATATCGATAGAAGTGCGGTACTTTTCAAACACTTCAAATATCTTTCTTAAAAAACCATAGGCCAGTAACATACGGCTGCTTTTTATTTTGATAGCGGTAATGCCATCTTTTGCTGCCACTGCTTTTACGCCGGTACTGCCTGCTTCTTCTTTTATCACGGTGCCTTTGGCAGTTGGCTGCATGGTGTTCAATAATTTCACGGGCACTTTATACATCTGTGCAGGCCATATACTTGCCGGGTGCAATATTTTGGCGCCGAAATAAGCCAGTTCTGCAGCTTCATCAAAACTCAGTTGTTCGATCGCCACCGTTTTATTTACCATTCTTGGGTCGTTGTTATGCATTCCATCTATGTCTGTCCATATTTCACAAACAGATGCATTAATAGCTGCAGCGATCAATGATGCAGAGTAATCGCTGCCACCACGTTTTAAATTATCAACCTCGCCTCTTGCATTACGGCTGATATAGCCTTGTGTGATAAATATTTTTTTACCCTCATTTTTTTGAAGCAATTGTGCCAGTTTTACCTTGATGCTTCCTATTTGTGGTTCATCATAATAATCGATCGTCATAAAATCAAGTGCCGGTATCAGCAAATGATCAATACCTTTTTCTTCCAGGTAAACACAAAATAATTTTGTACTCAGCAATTCCCCTTGTGCAAGGATATCTTTATTCAGTGCTTCGCTGAAAGATATTTTTAAGATAATGCTGAGAAATTCAAAATGTTCCTGTACAATGGCCAGCGCTTTTTCCAATGCAACAGGTGTGCTTACCAGCTGGCTGCAAAAATCCTTGTAGTGTGCTTCTAATTTTTCAATCTGCTGTTTGGCGCCATTACGGTCGCCCTGCGATAAGGAATTGCTTATTTCCACTAAAGAATTGGTGGTGCCGCTTAGTGCACTCAGCACTACGATCTTGCTTTCATCATCAGCAGTTACCAATTTTGCCACATCATGCATTCTTTCCGGCTTGCCCACACTGGTGCCGCCAAACTTCATTACTTTCATTTCCAACTTTTTTAATTGAGGTGCAAATATAAACGGCAGAAGGGTAAAATAAGAGCCGTTGTTTTAATTATAAACAAATACGCCTTTGTAGCGCCTTGTTTCTGTAATGCCTGAAAAAGTGGAGCTGTAAACACTTTGAAAACCGGATGGATAGCCATTGGTATTATAAGTATAAGTAACCGTTTCGTTGCTTACATCACCTGCAGAACTGTTCTGCGACATATTAATTGCATTGTTTATTTGCAGTAACGATGAAGGCCCACCGTTAAATTCAAATACCTGGATGGTTGGATATAATGCTGCTATTTTACGAAACGGGTTAGGATTATTGTCGTAAGAAAAAGAGCCGGTAAAACTAAAAAGCGGCATACTGTCCGGAAGTGAATAACTCTGAGAGTTTATTGAACTCATATTACTTCCACTAATGTCAACTGCAACAGAATCGTAGGTTTGATTTATGATGCCGCTGTTTTCTTCAGCTTTATAAATGAAAAAATAACTGCCTGAGTAATTATATCTTCTTGTTGTATAGGAATGAATGCTGCCCAAACTGCTACTGTCGTTCCTTGAAGTGGAATCTGTCAAAATTTTTCCAAGTGTATTGTAACTGTAATAAGAAGTATCCTGCCGGGTAGTAAAATCAGTTGCATTGCCTTCCCTGGAACTATAGATCATCTTTGCAGGGAATGTGTCGGTGCCGTTGTATTGGTAAACAAATCTTTCATAGTGAAGAAGCTGGTCGGCAGAATCAGTAGAAAAATAAGAACTAAGTACAACCAACCTTTTTAGTACATCATATTCCAGCTTTACAATAGAGCTTGTGTCGGGTGCTGTACCGGTAACACTATCAATTTCCAGGTATTGCAACAACCTTATATCAGGAACAACCGGTGGATACACAGGTAAAGGCTCTCTTCCGCAGCTTGCAAAAACAAAAACTGTTGTTGCACATAAAAATATTTTGAGAAGATTAGCCATTGATATTTTTCTGCAATGATAGTTAATTCATGCAAATGGAATTGAAAACTGTTTAGCCAGTTTTGTTAAATCATTCACCCGTTTTAATGAAGTTACAGCGCTCCTTTATCAGTTTGTTATTAGTTTTATTCGTACGGGATTTTCAGGATCGCTTATATCGTATAACAATATGCCGGCCAAAACGTAGCAAATCAGCAAATTGCCATCAGGGATAACATCTTTGTAATAATTGCCATCATTAATTGTTCTTTTTTCTACGGGATTTTCCGGGTTGGTTATGTTATATACTTTTAGCCCGGCTGCGTTGTTGCAAATGTATAGTGTGCTATCCTGTATGCCCAGTCCTTCGGGGTTTTCTATTTCAACCAGTTTTTTAAAAACCGGGTTGAATAAATCCTTTACATCATGTATATATAAACCACTGGTGGCAGGGCCGCAGGCGGAACCACCTTTTAGGGTTACAAATGCAATGGAGTCGTTGGCCACTACAGGATCGCAGCTTCTTACATGAGATGCTGCACCCATAAGGGATGGAACAGAAGGGGTATCAATCGAATAAATAAACATACCCGCTCTTGAACCGATGAACAACCTGTTTTTATAAGGGTAAATAGTTTCAACAAAAATGCCAACAAATGTGGAACTTGTTTTTACAGGGGCAGTGGCATTGGTAATATCATAAGCATCAAGATAATTTTCATCAACAGTATAAAGATAATTGCCGGCAATGGTGAATTTTGCAAGTGAACCGCCTTTGCCGCTTTCATTGGCAGCCGCTGTATCATTGCTTTCTTTGGCACAGGATATAAAACCACAGGTGAAAGCAATAAGATATATTGTTGTGATAAACTTGCTCATAATTAGTTTTTATAACAGTGTGAATAAACGGAACCTTTCACCCAACCAATAACCAGGCTGTCACTTACCGGGCATTGATAATAGCCAGGTTCAGGCGGTGTGGAATGTGGATAGTTGTACCTGCCCATAACAAAAGCGTTTTTTGTTCTTGCCACTTCCCTTATAGTATTGCTGTTGCCAATGTCTACCATCACCAGGTCATCATAGTTGTTACTGTAAAGGATGTTGCCTTTTATGGAAATTTGTGAGCAGCCATTGATAGTAATAAAACCAACTTTTGCGGCCATTGACGGGTTGGCATTATTTATAACATGTATGCCTTTACCTGTTTCAACCTGGTACAGGTAGTTCCCTTTTACATAAATGTTGCCTGCATCAACTGTAGCTTGCGGGGTGTTGCTGTATGTAATTTTTTTTAAGATACTGTCAATACCATATACAGGCTTATAGCCTATGCCCCGGTAATAATTATAATCAATATTTTTTCTCTTAAAGCACCCGGTTAAAGCTAAAATAATACAACAGCATATTAGTGTCCTCATACAACAGTTTTTTATAAGATACAAATCACCCTGGCATTGTTGCTTGTGTTTTGATCTTTTTTAGATGTGGCAGGTTTATAGCGTCACGGAAAAATTATCTCCCAGCTTTTTCAAGTCATCAACCACTGCACTTAATAATTCAATGCCTTTTTCCATTCTTTCTTTTTCCATTGCTCTTTCCGGTTCGCCGGGAATGATAACCCTTTCAAAACCTTCTGCAACAGCAGCAGCTTTAAAGCGCTGTATCCAGGTATCCATGTGTTGTTTAAATTCCTCCGCCGGACGAAAAGCATCAATACGCATGGCGCCAAAGAAGTGACCAATACCTTCACCAGGCATATTTACAGGCATGGGCAGGTAAGCAGGAAATGGCGGAACCCAGGGGCCATAATTTGCGCCGCTCAATACAGCGGAAAAAATATCTACGATCGAGCCAAGCATATAGCCTTTGTGGCTGCCGTGTTCATAATCGCCACCGAGGGGAAGCATGGCACCGCCTTTTTTTAATTCATTTACATCCGTAGAAGGTTGGCCTGCTGCATCCTGTACCCAACCGTGTGGTGCGTCTTTATTTTTTCTTTGCAATACTTCTAGTTTGCCGTTAGCAGCAGTGGTGGTTGCAAAGTCGGCCACAAACGGTTGTTCCTTTCCTGCAGGAATTACAACACAGATAGGGTTGGTACCAAGCAATCTTTCTTTTGAAAAAGTTGGTGCCACAGTTGCTGATGCATTGGTCATAGCAATGCCGATCATATCATGTTGCAATGCCATCATGCCGTGAAAGCCTGCAATGCCAAAATGGTTGCTGTTCTTTACACTTACCCATCCGGTGCCAACATTTGTTGCTTTGTCAATAGCAATTTGCATTGCTGCTGGTCCAACAACAAGGCCTAATCCTTTATCTCCATCAACAACGGCTGTGGATGGTGTTTCATGTACAGTTTTTATTTGTGGATCTGCATTTACTCTTTCGGCCTGCCACAATCTTACATAACCACTTAATCTTGCAATACCATGACTGTCCACGCCTCTTAGATCTGCGGAGAGCAAAGCTTTCGCTGCTAAAGCTGCATTGGCTTCGCTGCTTCCTATTTTTAGGAAGATGTTTTTGGTGAAGGAGAAAAGTTGTTGGTAGGTAAATGAACTCATGCCCCAAACCCCTGAAGGGGCTTTTAGCTCTTTTAAATTTCAGGTTTTATCCTGGAACAAAAAGAATGGTTTTAAAATGAATAAAAAAGTAGTTCTGTAATTTTTGATGTTCAATAAATGTAATAACTTCTGGCATCAAAGTTCCCCTTTAGGGGACAGGGGCATTTAAAACTGCAAATGTCTCACCGTCAATCCATCATTTATCAGCTGCTTCAACGAGTCGATACCAATTTTTAAATGACGCTCTACAAATTCTGAAGTAACTTTTTTGTCACTTTCTTCAGTCTTTACACCTTCTGGTACCATCGGGCTATCACTAACTAACAGCAAGGCGCCAGTAGAAATTTTATTATAAAAACCAACAGTAAAAATGGTGGCGGTTTCCATATCTATCGCATAAGCCCTTACTTTTTGCAAGTATTCTTTAAATGCTTCGTCATGCTCCCACACACGGCGGTTGGTGGTATATACGGTGCCGGTCCAGTAATCACATTCATAATCCCTGATGGTGGTAGAGATCGCTTTCTGCAACATGAACGAAGGCAGTGCAGGTACTTCCGGTGGAAAGTAATCATTGCTGGTACCTTCACCTCTTAATGCTGCAATGGGTAAAATAAGGTCACCTATTTTATTGCGCTTTTTTAATCCTCCACATTTACCCAAAAACAAAACAGCTTTTGGTTTGATAGCACTTAGCAGGTCCATTACTGTAGCTGCTGTGGGGCTACCCATTCCAAAATTGATAATAGAAATATTTTCTGCAGTGGCGCATTGCATTGGTTTACCTTGTCCAACCACTTTTACTTTGTTCCACTTGGCAAACATGTCCACGTAATTGGAAAAGTTGGTAAGCAAAATGTACTCACCAAAATTTGATAATTTTTCACCTGTGTAGCGTGGCAGCCAGTTTTGTACTATTTCTTCTTTTGTCTTCATGCGTCTTTGTTTATTAGTTTACCGGTTTATTTGTTACTTGCAGTCGTTAAAGTGTCATCGCTAAAAGTAAGCAATTTTTTATTTCTGTATGATTAGTATTGAATATCCAGCATATCAACCCAAAATAAAAGAAACCGCAGGCAAAGAATTCATTTTTGATGCAGTGAGAAAAAAATGGGTGGTATTAACACCGGAAGAATGGGTACGGCAAAATTTTTTACAGTACCTGGTACAGGTAAAGCAATACCCGGCTTCATTAATTGCTGTTGAAAAAGAAATTAATGTAGCTGATACAAAAAAGCGGTTTGATATTGTAGTGTATGATAAAAATCATCAGCCCTTTATGATCGTTGAGTGCAAAGAAATGAATGTAGAAATGGATAATAAAACACTCGACCAGGTGTTGCGTTATAATATCGCCTTGCAGGTTCCTTACCTGGTTATCACCAATGGCAGCTATTGTTTTGGGTTTTCTATTGCTGCTGGTGTTATGTCGGCAATTAATGAACTTCCTTTTTTCAAATAAATATGCAGGCTAATTAGTAAAGGCGGGCTGTTGACCTTGTTCTTCTATTGGCAGCGATGAAATCTCCTTGCGTAATTCTTTTGCAGTTTTGGTACTGCCATCGTGGCTCCAGCCCGGTGGCATAAAAAGGTATTTGAGCTTATTAGCGAAAGAAGTTTTCTTTTGCAGATC
>JAZKGV010000181.1:0-30333 GCA_040385725.1 Bacteroidota bacterium
AAAAACAAACGACATGTCAATCAATCCAAGTGTTCTTCTCAAAAAACCCTCAAAGACTACGGGGCTTAGTCTTATTTACCTACAAGCCAAATGGAACGGAAATCGTCTTCTGTATAGTAGCCGTGAGAATATTTCTCCAAGCCTCTGGGATAGAAAGAAACAAATAGTTAAGAATAATCAAGCCACAACGAAGGACGGCCTGCATTTTATTAATGATTTAATATCAAACATGAAAACTATTGTAATTAAGGCTTATCATAAAGAAGCGGCGAATGGGGCTCCTACTGTACAACAGATCAGAGCATATTTGGATGAGTTTTTTGAAAAAAATGAAAAAGAGGAAAAGTTAGAAAGCGGCAAACCAACATTATTTCAACTAATAGATAAGTTTATCGCCAATGAAATTCTTTATAAAGGAAAACAAAAAGCAGAAGGAACTATAAAAAGCTATCGTACAACAAAAAGGCATTTACTTGAGTTCGAAAAAAAGACAGGCTACAAATTGCGATATGATACTATAACGCTCGATTTCTTTTACAAATGGATTTCTTATTTAAGAACACTTGGGTCTTACAATTGATGATAGAGGCTTACCATACCTTGTTCATTTAAGTAATGTTACTATGGAGATTATGGTTGCTTCTAAATACACTAATAATTTTGACCTTGAATTAGCTATACCTATTGCCCTTCTGCATGATACAATAGAAGACACCGGAACAACGTATGAAGAAATTAAAAATATTTTTGGGAAACAAGTCGCTGATGGAGTGAAAGCACTAACTAAAAATGATAATGAGGAGAAAAGTGTTGCAATGAAACATAGTTTAGGCGAAATTAAAAAATTGTCGCAGGAGGTATGGGCTGTGAAGCTAGCAGATAGAATTACTAATCTATTACTGCCTCCTCATGATTGGGATTTTGATAAAAGGAAATCGTATTTGAAAGAGGCTGAATTCATTCTCACACAATTAAAGGGAGGAAATGAGTATCTCGAGAAAAGGCTGCAATCTAAAATAGATAACTATTATAATTATTGCATTCAAAATTAAATTCTTGAAAACTTTAGATCCAAAGAATTCTATATGCTATTCTCTTACAAAATGACACATGATACAGGTTTTGCGCCAAACCCTTTTCATAATATTATGACCTTGGCAAACTGTAAACCATTAATCAGAAAAATAAAAACAAGAGATGTATATATCGCTGGATTTACTTCAAAGGCATTATGTGGTGAAAAAATGGGAGAAGAGCGACTCGTATATATAATGAGGGTGACGGATAAATTAAGCTATGCACAATACTATACTGACGTACACTTTAAATGTAAAATCCCATCAAAAGGTAGTTTAATATCAAAAGCAGGCGACAACATTTATAAGCCTTCCGATACTGAAAAAATAGGGTTTATTCAACTTGACAATTGGAATCATAAATATAAAAATATCAATCATGACTTGAGCGGCGAGTATGTTCTAATATCAAATAATTTTTTCTATTTTGGTAGTGGGGCAATTCCCGTTGAACGGTTTAAAATAAATATCCCAAGAGTTCAATCTGCTCATGGCGTGAAGACTGATAACATAGAAGACCTGTTAACCTATCTTAAAGAGAACTATCAACCAAACGTAGTTTTAAATCGACCACATTCGTGGATTGAAAATGAACCTTACAATTAATGAAAATTATACTTTCACGAAAAGGCTTTGACTCAGGATATGGTGGTCAACCCAGTCCGATTTTGCCTGATGGTACTTTACTATCTATGCCCATTCCCTATTCAAACGAAATTATTAAATATACCGACCTGTATCACCATGGCGAAAGCTATTATAAAATTTTAAAGGATTTAAAGCCTAATAGTAAAATTCAACATAACCATAATTGCCACTTGGACCCGGATTTAAGATTTCTTGCAACAAAAAGACAGCAAAAATGGAAGCCAATTTTTGGCCAGGCAGAAGCTGCACAAACGCATTTACAAAATCAAAAGGTTTCTATTGGTGATATTTTTCTTTTTTTTGGCTGGTTTCGACAGACACAAATTGTTAATGGAAAATATAGTTATAAATATGGGAGCCCCGATTTGCATTTAATATATGGTTATATGCAAATTGGAGAAATTTATGTTTATGGGTGTCCATTCCCTGATTATGCAAGTCATCATCCACATACAGGAGGAGTATTAAAGGACTTACAAAGCAATTGTATATATGTTGCAACCGATAGATTAAGTTTTGATGAAACTCTTCCGGGTGCAGACAGTTTGACGTTTAAAAACAATCTTATTCTTACAAAAAGGGGAATGTCAAGAAGTAAGTGGGATTTACCAGATTTTTTTAAAAATGTTGACATGTCATATCATACAAAAGATTCATTTAAGCAGGATTATTTTCAATCGGCGGCAAAAGGACAAGAGTTTGTAATTTCCGCCGACAATAATGTTATTGAATGGACAAAGGAATTACTGACAAAAAATAGAAACGAGTGAAATTGGTAAGGGCTTGGTTTTGACTTTTTGCGAAAACACGATTAGTTATCTTTTTGTCCTGTAAGTTTTGAATTAAAATGTAAAAGAGCCCTTTTCTAAAAAAATACTTTGATGCTAAAAACGAGTTCTAGTAGGTCTAAGAATGAACTGATCACTGCTAAGGTACAAATGCTGAATAGACATGGCATATATCCTTAAATTGGAGGGAGAAAAATTACTGGCCTACTACGGGGCCTACCCGGATAGATTTTTAGGCATTAAAAAAGCTCAGAATGTAAGCAGGACGCTGATTCTGAGCTTTTTGTTTGTGGTGTGGGCCGGGATTGAACCGGCGACACAAGGATTTTCAGTCCTTTGCTCTACCAACTGAGCTACCGCACCTCCTTTTCCCTTTCGGGGCAGCAAAAATAGGAGATTTGAATGAAATATCACCAAACAAATTCAGCAAATTCCGGCCAATCATTTCATTGATGCAATATCAATTACAAAACGGTAACGTACATCTGATTTGATAGTTCTTTCATAAGCTTCATTAATATAGTCTGCTTTTATTATTTCCACTTCAGACACAATATTGTGTTCTGCACAGTAATCAAGCATCTCCTGCGTTTGTTTTATTCCGCCAATTAATGATCCCGCCAGCGAACGACGCTTACCAATTAAATTAAATGCACCAACTAATGATGGCTGTGGCGGTACACCCACAACTACCATGGTACCATTAAGTGTAAGCAGGTTAAGGTAATCGTTATAATCATGCTGGGCCGATACTGTATTTAAAATAAAGTCAAACGTACCCTGCAGTTTTTTCATAGTGCCTGCATCTTTCGTTACAGCAAAATGATGGGCACCCAATGCAAGGGCATCTTCTTTTTTTGATGGTGATGTACTGAGCACAGTTACTTCTGCACCAAACGAAGCAGCAAATTTTACTCCCATGTGGCCAAGTCCTCCCAGTCCTACAATGGCTACTTTATGTCCTTTACCAATATTCCAGTGTCTTAATGGAGAATATGTAGTAATACCGGCACAGAGTAATGGTGCCACACCTTCAATAGCTAACTTTTCTGAAACATGCAATGTGTATTTTTCATCTGTTACTATTTGCGTACTGTATCCGCCATAGGTAGGGTTGCCTTCCTTATCCCTGCCGTTATAAGTAGCCACCATTCCATTATCGCAGTATTGTTCTTCATGTGCAAGGCAGCTTGGGCATGTTCTGCAACTGTCGACAAAACAGCCCACGCCGGCAAGTTCACCTACTTTAAAATTTTTTACGGCATCTCCGACCTTTATTATCCTGCCTACAATTTCATGCCCGGGCACCATTGGATAAATAGAACCGCCCCATTCATCTCTTACCTGGTGTATATCTGAATGGCAAATACCACTATATAAAATTTCTATCTGTACATCGTGAGGGCCAACCTCTCTCCTGTCAACATTAAAAGGAGCCAAAGAACTTGTTTTTGTTTGAGCTGCATAAGTATTAACTGTTGTCATCATTGAGTTTTTGATTTAGTTTAAAATAAAAGTCTCTTATTGCTAAGAGACTTTTGAGTAACAAAATAAATTTTATTTAGTTGCCAAATACACTCAGAAATTTGATCCGCATTATTTTTAATTGTTCCCAGGTGTAGCTGCTGTCTGCTAATTCGTCCTGTGCAATCTGAAGGCTGCTTGTTTCGCAGGCTTTAAAATAATCGATGATCTCTTCCTGTTCGTATTCATCTACCATTTCTTCTATGGCGTAATCAAGGTTTAGTTTTGTTCCGCTGGCTACGATGGTTTCCATCTCTTCCAGCAGTTCGTTAATTTTTAAATCTTTGTTCCGTGCAATTGTTTCCAAAGGGATTTTTTTATCAACGTTCTGGATGATAAATATTTTGTTGTTGTTCCTGTTCACCACCCCTTTCACAACAAAGTCATCTGGTCTTTCAATGTCGTTTTCCTCAACATATTTTGCAACAACTTCTACGAATTTTTTTCCATAACGGATAGCTTTTCCTTTACTAACGCCCTGGCATTTTTCAAGTTCCTGTATGGTGGTTGGATACATGGTGGCCATGTCTTCCAGGCTGCTTTCAAGAAATATGACAAATGGCGGCAGGTTATTTTCCTTGGCCACTTTTTTGCGGAGTTCTTTCAGCATTTCCATTAAGCGTTCATCTGTAGCGCCACCTGCAGAAATATTGCCGGTGTCATCATCATCTGCATCTGCCCCTTCAAATAAATTGTTGAGCACAATTTTAAATGAAGCAGGTTTCTTCATAAATGCATCTCCCCTCTTTGTTATTTTAAGTACACCATACTCTTCAATGTCTTTTTTAATAAAGCCTTCTAAAATCATCTGGCGCATTAATGAATTCCAGAAGTGCTCATCTTTTTCTTTGCCGATACCAAAGAAATCCCTTTCATCGTGACGGAACATTTTTACCTGTGTATTAGGCTTGCCCCTTAATATATGCATCAGGTATTCCATTGTAAACTGCTCATCCAAACCACGGATTACCTTAAATGCCTGCTGCACTTCTACTTTGGCCTCAAGCTGCTCTTTAGGGCTATTGCAGTTGTCGCACATTTTGCTGCATCGTTTTACATCATATTCCTCACCAAAATAATTCAGTAATATTTTTCTACGGCACACGGAGCCTTCTGAATAAGCTACCATTTCATTAATGAGCTGTGCACCCACTTCTCTTTCACTTAGTGGTTTATCCCTCATCAGATGTTCCAGCTTGGCCACATCTTTATGGGAATAGAAAAGCATACATTTTCCTTCCATGCCATCCCTCCCGGCACGGCCGGTTTCCTGGTAATAGTTTTCTATTGACTTAGGAATATTATAATGTATAACAAAACGGATATCGGGTTTATCTATACCCATGCCAAAAGCAATAGTGGCTACAATCACCTGCACATCTTCGTTTAAAAACTGATCCTGCCGGTCTGCCCTTAATTTGCCTTCAAGCCCTGCATGATAAGCCACTGCCTTAATACCATTTGCCATCAGCATTTCTGCAAGCTCCTCTGTTGTTTTTCTGTTAAGCGTATAAATAATACCGCTTTTATCTTTGTTTTGTGAAACAAACCGCACAATGGTTTTGGCAGTTTGGTCTTTCTGAATTTTAGGCAATATCTCGTAATACAGGTTTGGCCTGTTAAAAGAAGAAATAAAAATCTTTGGATCCCTCAAACCAAGATTTCTTAAGATATCGCTTTGTACTTTTGGGGTAGCTGTAGCCGTTAAAGCAATCATTGGGGCGTCGGGCTTTATCATCGCCATCATTTCTCTTAATCTTCTGTACTCGGGCCTGAAGTCGTGTCCCCATTCAGAAATGCAATGTGCCTCATCTACTGCAAAAAATGAAATATTGAGGTCTTTAAAAAATTCAATGTTGTCTTCTTTTGTCAATGTTTCAGGCGCCACATAAAGCATTTTTGTTTTGCCTGAAAGCAAATCGTCTTTTACAATTTTTTGCTGGCCTTTATTAAGGGTGCTGTTTAAGAAGTGAGCCACGTCATCATTGCTGCTATAGCTTCTTACCAGGTCAACCTGGTTTTTCATTAATGCAATTAAAGGAGATACAACTATAGCACAGCCTTCACTAATCAATGCCGGCAGCTGGTAACAAAGACTTTTTCCACCACCTGTTGGCATTATCACGAATGTATCAAAGCCGTCTAATAAATTTTTAATGATTGCTTCCTGCTCGTCTTTAAAACCATCAAAACCAAAATACTGTTGCAGCTCAGCTATAAGATCATAGTTTTGTTTTTTACTCTCAGCTTTTACTGTTGTTTTTTTTACTGTTGCTGCCTTAGACGCCTTTTCAGCCCCGGCCGTTTTTTTTTGCTTTTACGGTTGCCATAACTTTCTTTCCTCAAAATATAAATAGTTGTGATTGGGATAACAACTTTAGCGGGTTTTCAATTTTTTTTAAAGCCGGTAAAGTTAACTTAATATCGCTGCTGTACAAAAAGCAGTTGTTATTAGTTTGTTTAAGATAAGCCTTTTTTTTAAAAGGAAGGAATTCTTTTATAGCCCTCATCAAAGCTTTTTGCTTTGTGGGTGAATTAAAGTAGGTTTGCGCCCTGTTTGTTTTGCCACCTGTTTTTGCCCGAACAAACCGGGAAATAAATTACCGGCAGCAGCGTTTAGCTATTGCCCCAAAGAAAATATTTTGAACGTGGCAGAAAAAAAAGTAACCGGAGTATGAATAAGAATCACTACGTGGCAATAATGGCTGGTGGTATTGGCAGCAGGTTTTGGCCAATGAGCCGTACAGATTTTCCTAAACAGTTCCTCGATATTCTAAATACTGGCCGTACGCTTATACAGGCCACCTACGACAGGTTTGCGTTGTTTATTCCCGCTGAAAATATTTATATAGTTACATCTGAGCAGTATAAGCAAATTGTTGCAGAGCAATTGCCAGAGTTGCCGGTGGGCAATATTTTAAGTGAGCCATCAAGAAAAAATACAGCTCCGTGTATTGCTTATATCTCTTATAAACTAAGGCAACTAAATCCAGATGCTAACCTGATTTGTGCGCCTGCAGACCACATTATTCTGCAGCCGGAAGCGTTTAAAGAAGTATGCCTTAAGTCGCTTGATTTTACTGAGCACATTAAAGGTTTGGTAACACTTGGTATTAAACCAACGCATCCAAACACCGGCTATGGCTACATACAATATGAGCAGCAGAGTGTGAGCGACAATGTATATAAAGTAAAAACATTTACCGAAAAGCCCGATAAAGAACTGGCGCAAACATTTTTACTGAGCGGCGACTTTTTATGGAATGCAGGCATATTTGTGTGGCAGGTAAAAAATATCATCCAGGCTTTTGAAAAGTTTTTGCCGGAAATGCATGATGTATTTGACGCAGAAAAAAACTATTTTAACACGGCCGCCGAACCGGAGGCTATTGAAAGGATATACCCCCAATGCACTAATATTTCCATCGACTATGGTGTGATGGAAAAAGCCGATAATGTATATATCATTCCCTCTTCATTTGGCTGGAGCGATCTTGGCACCTGGGCCAGCGCCTATGATAACCTGCCGAAAGATTATTTCGACAATGCAGTTGCTGGTAATAATGTAATGATAATTGACGCAACAAAAAATATGGTACATGCCGATAACAACAAACTGGTGTTGCTCCAGGGGCTTGACGATTTTATAGTTGTTGATACCAAAGATGTACTCCTTATTTGTAAAAAAGAAAAGGAACAGGCCATAAAGGAATACGTGGCGGAGGTAAAAAAACTCCAGGGCGATAAATTTATCTAAAACATTTGCGGTTTATTTTAATGGAGGCAGGTCTGTGTAAAAACAGGCCATAGGTTATTATATTACGAAGAATATACAAACCATACTAACCGGTTGTTATTAGCGTTATATAATTACCCTAATCATTAAATTAATCCTTGTGAGCCAATTTATGAACATAATCCGGGGAGCTTACCATTTTTGTATTACGCCCCTTTTAATGCTTGCCGCTGTTATCCTGTTTATTCTCGATAACCTCAATGTAAATGTTACACCCGTTGCTTCTTACATGTTGAAAGAAGCAAAAGGGATCTGATATATTACATTCTGCTTTCTCCCGGCTTTCTCTTCCAATTGAATGGAACAGATATACTATTTTACTGTTGTCTTCGTTATTGTTACTGAATAAATTATATCCAGTACAGTGATAACCAAATCGTTCTCATTTAAAATATTGGCTGTAGCCCTTGCAATATTGCTTTTGCTGCCCAATTTTTTTTCTGCCGAATTAAGCCCAGTTACGCCTTACAAGGGTAAAGAAAAATTTGACCCATCATTTGCCCGGATCAATTCAATAAAGCTTTTAGAAGAGCATACTGACAGTATTGCTTTATTAAAAAACATAACCAAAAGAAGTTTTGAGTATGTTGAATTGCTGGAGTCTGTTATAGAACAAAGGTTTTATCACGGGTTCTCTCATTTTAATACCAGCGAAAACTGGATAGCTGCTTTGGCAGGAAAGTTAATTAAAGAGGATTTTGCCTGTAAAGTGCAACCGGAAAAAATTATGCAGCACCCCAACGCAGCCTGCTCACAACAGGCGCTTGTAATGATGGCTGTGCTGAGAAATAAAAAAATTAGCTACCGCAGCCTGGGTCTCCCACATCATTATGCGATGGAAGTTTTAATAGGCAACGAGTGGTTTTTTTGTGATCCTAATATGGAGCCCGGCATTACCAGGGAACAGCGGATGTTATCACACTGGCAACATCAAACTGATATCCTGAAACAGTATTATGACTCCAGCAGGTATCCCGACCTGGATTACCATTTTGGAAAAAATCAAATGGTGATCGTAGGTACCATCAACGAAATACCTGCACAAAAGGCAAGAGTTTTTCATTCCGTAACAGGAATCCTTTCTAAAACTGTATGGTTGTTTCCGCTGATATTTTTACTTTTTCGCCTTCGCATAAAAGTAAAAAAGCCATTACTTTCCTTTGCCTTTGCCAGAAGAAAACCATCTCTTTCTTTATCTGCCTGATCTTACTGTTCTTTGCCTTATTTTGCTGTACAAATTTTTGTAAGTAAAAGCAACAACATTGAAACCGGTAATCCACAGCAAACTGCCACACATAGGCACCACTATTTTTACCACCATGACCAACCTGGCGGTACAACACAACGCTGTTAACCTTGGCCAGGGATTTCCGGATTTTATGATGAATGAAGAATTGACGGCATTGGTAAATGAGGCAATGAAGCAAGGGTATAACCAATACAGCCACATGGCCGGCCTGCCGCTTTTACGGGAGCGGATAGCCCAAAAAGTGCAAAGCCTTTATAATACCATTGTTAACCCTGAAACGGAGATTACCATTACACCCGGCGGTACGTATGCTATTTACACCGCACTCACTACGGTGCTGCAACCAGGTGACGAAGTGATAGTGTTTGAACCTGCATTTGACAGTTATTTGCCCAATATAGAGGTTAATGGCGCAAAACCGGTTTTAATACCATTACAATTTCCATCTTATTCTATTGACTGGGACCTGGTGAGAAAAAAAATAACACCCAAAACAAAAATGATAATGCTTAATACACCTCATAACCCAACTGGTAGTGTGTTAAGTAAAAGTGATATTGAACAATTACGCAGTGTGGTAAAAGATACAGGCATTTTTATTTTGAGTGATGAAGTGTATGAGCATTTGATCTTTGATGAGATACAACACGAAAGTATTTTGCGTTATCCTGATCTGCTTGAAAGGAGTTTTGTTTGTTTTTCGTTTGGTAAAACATATAATTGCACTGGCTGGAAGTTGGGTTATTGTATTGCACCTGCCGCCTTAATGCATGAATATAGAAAAGTACATCAATTCAATTGCTTTAGCTGCAACCACCCGGTGCAACATGCGCTGGCAGCATTCATGCAACAGCCGCAACACTATTTACAACTTGGAAGCATGCTGCAGAAAAAGAGAGATTATTTTCTGCAACTAATGACACAAACAAAATTTAAAGCCTTGCCGAGTTATGGAAGTTATTTCCAGTTGTATCGCTATGATAACATCAGTGATGAAACCGAAAACGATTTTGCTGTAAGGCTAACTAAAGAATATGGCGTAACAGCTATCCCCGTTTCTGTTTTTTATAAGAACGAAATAAACAATAAGGTGCTTCGCTTTTGTTTTGCCAAAAAAGAAACTACTCTTGAACAGGCTGCCGAAAGACTTTTGAAATTATAAACCCGTCTGCACGAAGGAAATTAAATTGCCTTAATTGCTTTTAAATACTAATAATTTTTTATATTTTGTTGAGAGGTACAGTAACCCCTGTCACCATTGCTCTTTATCAATTTGAAGAACGCCAGTTACATAGCTGGCAACGATCGTGTGCAATGAAAGTGGCAGTGAATAATTTATCATTTAAAACTTCAGGCCATGAAAAAGTTGATTGTTCCGGTAGATATTTCCGCCACTTCAGTTAATGCCGCAGCCTTTGCAGGCAATCTTGCTATTTTTTACGGTGCAGAAATATGGCTATACCATGCCTATGAAATGCCGGGTGGCATTGGTGATATATCCTGGCCTTTATTTAATACCGCTGAAATGCAGGCAGCCGCAGAGCATGAGCTGGAAATATTAAAGACAACTGTGCAGGAAAAATTGAGAAGTAAAGTGGCATTTAATACCAAGGCAGAAATGGTGCCTTTTGCCGATGGCATGACGTCTTTTTGTGATGAGATAAAACCAGACCTGGTGATAATGGGTCTTTCCGGAAAAGACGCCCTTACAAAACTGATCGTAGGAAGCAATACAATAAGAACCATACATGAGTTAAAATATCCCGTGCTGGTAGTGCCGCCTAAAGCTTCGTTTACACCAGTGCTAAAAATTGGCTTTGCCTGCGATTATAAAAAGATAGAAGAAACAACACCGGTGGATTTACTGAGAAAAATAGTAAAGGATTTTGATGCTGATCTATACATGCTGAATGTGGACCATAATGATGAACATGTGGATGATGAAGTGATGGACGGAAGCATTGTTGCCAAGGGTTTATTTAAAGATATGAACCCTGTGTACGACAGCATCGATAGCGAAAGTGTAACAGAAGGGCTTAATAAATATGCCGATGAAAAAGGGCTTGACTGGATTATGGTGATACCCAAAAAACATACAACACTGCAAAAATTATTTCATCGAAGCCACTCAAAAGATCTGTTGTATCACACACATTTGCCTGTATTGTGTGTGCATCAATAAAAACTTACGCACCAAACTGTGTAAGGTGATGATCAAGGTGTTTATACATAGACATCCCCCATTGGTCACCGGTAAATTTTCCAAACACGGGGTGTGTAATTTTTTCGATTGTTGCAGCGGTTGATTGATGAAACTTATTTATCAGTGTTACCAGTTCCACTTTTTCTTTTTCAAAAACACGCTCATCTCTTATTTTAAAATTGGGTGCCGTAGGAAGGTTTCTTCTCCATGGAGAATCATTATATAATTTGCTTTTCATCATCCAGCCAATTAATGCAAGCGGATATAATTTTGGAGGCGATGTTGTGCTTAACGGAACTTTAAAAGCTTCTTTGCAATGACACAGCATTTGTGCCACATCCATTTTCCCCCATTTGCCCTGGCTGTTTGCAGAAAGTTTATTCACCCTGCTTATTATTTCTTCATAAGCCGGGTTATCAAAAAGATTTTTCATGCTGCGGAATATTTTTAACTGAATAAATATTCCACATCGGCCTTTGTAAGCGCTTTCACAAAGTTGGCATCATCACTTATCAGTTCGCTGGCTAATTTTTTCTTGCGTTCCTGCAGTTGAAGGATCTTATCTTCAATAGTGTCAATACAGATCATGCGGTAGGCAAAAATATTTTTAGTTTGCCCTATACGGTGTGTACGGTCAATGGCCTGTTGCTCTACTGCCGGGTTCCACCAGGGATCAACAATATAAACATAATCTGCTGCGGTTAAATTCAAACCAACACCACCTGCTTTTAATGAAATAAGGAACACACGGCAATTATCATTGTTCTGGAAATTGTCAATGGCCTTTTGCCTGTCGTTGATATTAGTGCTGCCATCAAAGTATTCATACATGATGCCTTCTTCCTGCAGTTTTGCTTTTATCAAGCCCAGCATACCAAGAAATTGAGAAAATACCAGCGCTTTATGTTCACCAATATTTTCTGTTATCTCCCTTGTCAGTTCATCCAGCTTAATACTGTGGTTTGGATATTTATCTTCTTCATTCAATATAGCAGGGCTATCGCATATCTGTCGCAATTTCATTAAGCCCTGCAAAATGGTGAGTTGCGATTTGTCAATACCCTGCTGATCGATAGTGCCCATTATCTTATCACGATAACTATTCCGGTAAGCATCATAGATCACACGTTGTTCTTTATCCATTTCACAAAACAAAATTGTTTCTGTTTTTTCCGGCAGGTCTTTCGCTACCTGTTCCTTTGTTCTTCTTAAAATGAAGGGATATAGCAGTTTTCTTAAATGGTCTTTTTGTTCCTGTTCGCCAAATTTATCAATAGGTGTTGCAAATTCATTCCTGAAAAATTCCATACTGCCCAGCAGGCCGGGGTTCAAGAAATTCATTTGGGCAAAAATGTCAAACGTGTTGTTCTGCAATGGTGTACCGCTCATGCACACACGGTTTTTTCCATTGAGCAAACCAGCAGCCCTTGTAACTTTTGAAGCAGGGTTTTTTATAGCCTGGCTTTCATCGAGTATGATATAATCATAATTAATTTTCATCAACACCTGTATATCGCTTCTTAATGTGCCATACGTGGTGATGATGATATTGGCCGATTGCAGTTGTTCTACATCTCTTGTACGCAGGCTTCCGTGGTGTATCTGCCGTGTGAGTACAGGCGTAAATTTTTTTATTTCATTTTCCCAGTTATAGATCAGGGTTGTGGGGCAGATTACAATTGCTTTAAGACCATTGTTTTGTTCCCGGTAATGCTGCAGCATAGTAAGCGCCTGCACTGTTTTGCCAAGACCCATATCATCTGCAAGGATACCGCCCCAGCCCACATCGTTTAAATAACCCAGCCATTGGTAACCGGCTGTTTGATAAGGGCGCAAAATATCTTTCAATTGTGCCGGGGGCTGAATGTCTGGTATGTTTTTAAATTCTCGTAAGCGTTCAAATTTTTCGTCGAGGTTGAAACTCAGTTCTGTTACATCCCTGTTTTCATACAGTTCATCAATCACACTCATGTGGTATTTTGACAAACGCAGTTTGTCGGCCCTGCCATCGCCTACTTTAAATAACAAAGAATAACGCTGCAGCCATTCGTCTGGCAAAATACCCAATGTGCCATCGCCCAATTGTACAAACGACTGCTTTGCTGACAATGCTTTTTTAATATCGGCTATGCCCACCCGTTGCCCTTCAAAATCTATTTCCACTTTGGCATCAAACCAATCCAATCCGCTGCTTACATGTATATGAGTGGATGGCCTTGCGGTATTAAAACGGAAGTTGCGTAAGGCATCAAAACCATACACCGGCACTTTTGCTTCCTTCATGGCATCCACAAATAAAAAGAACCAGTTGTTGCGTAGCACATCTGTCCCTTTTAGTATAAGGCTGTTGCCTTCCTGTGGTTTGATGAACTGTGAGTGAAGCGATTCAAGTGAAGCAATGAAATTTTGTTCTACGTCTTTATTACGGTGTATTACAAGTATTTTATCTCCGTCAGGCAGTATGATGGTTTCCTTGTCATTGGCTTTTGTTTCAAAGCCTTTGTAACTAAATATAGGTTGAAACACCAGGTACTCCCCTTTTTCCTGCAACAATAATTTAACTTCAGGCTCGCCACTTTTTATTTCTTTTATCAGTGATTTGTCAAACTCTACATTGTAATCTTTTGTAAGTGGCATTATAGTACGCTGCATCTGCTGGCCCCAGTTTTCTTTGCTCAGCTTTATGTTGCCGCCCTTAATAAACTTTTCTGCCTGTAAAGAATCTTCCGGCTTTTGCCACAAATAAAAAATATAGTTATACAAAAATAAAATGCTGCTGTTGCACTCATTATCTGTAACGGGTTGTTCAGCACCGTTTATCTTAAAGCGGCATTGTAATTCAAAGTGATTTCCCTGAGCAACAATTTTAAATTGCGGAGAAAGAAAAGTATCACTTAAACTTACTTCTTTTAAGTTTTCTGTTTTAAACGTTTTCTTCTCCGGCAGATAAAAGATAAAGTTGTTGTTTGCCTGTTCTTCAAATAATTTTTTCAGTTTCGGATGCAGGTATTCTGCCATTAATGCCTTGGTCTCTTCAGGCAAATCATCGCCATCGGTATGAATAATATTTTCCCAAATACCGCTAAAGGGAGAGTTGCGGTTGAGGTATTTATTTATTTCTGATGCCTGTAATTTTCTCACCTGCTGCAACAGCATTTTATCATCTTCACTAAACGGCTCCGTGTTTACATATTTGGTGAGGTCGAGTTTTTCTGTTTTACCTACAAGTTTTTTTGTATCGTTGTTATAATCGCCCTGTATAGCGTCAATTAAAAAATAAGGATATGTGTTGATATTGAAATTAAAAACAACGCCTAATCTTTTTGTGGGTAAGAGCTCTTCGGCAATGGCCGCTTCTGGTACTTCTTTTGGAATTGCTGCTGTATTCTGCATGTAAGCAGGCTTTGCAACAGGTGCAGTTGGGGCAACTCTTTTTATTGTTGTATCCAATACTTTTAAAAAGGGTTTCCCATCTTTATATGCAAACTCAAACTTGCCTGTTAAATCATCATCAAGACTGTAGCCATACATCTGCAGCAGCTTGTTTTTTTCTTTATCCCAATTACGGATGGTATCAAAATAATAAGGGCCATTTTTATGAAATAAATGAAGCAACAATGCCGTTTTGTGAACACAAAGCGGATGCCCTTCTTCATGACATTTGCAGGAAGTATCAAAATTGCGTTCATCATTTTTTTGTACCACCACCTGCCACGATTCTTCTTCAGACTTTACGGTTCCTTCCACTCTTTCGTTTACGGCACTTGTAATATCTACGGCCCCAGCCATTGCAATTTTTTCTGCATCATCATACATCTCCACTGATGAAAGCACCCTGATCACTTTCAGGTCGATGTGCTTCATCTTGGCAATAGTATGTAACTGGTTATACCGAATATTCCCTCCACCAAGCATATTCTTGTCAATCAGTTCCTGCAATTGTAATAAAGCAGCCGCTTCGTGCCTGCAGATGTCGCCAAGGTTGTATGGGCAACTGCAGCGTACAGATAATGATTTTGGATCGTTATAATGCTGTACGTTCACACGGTAGTAGGTGCTGTAAGTGTCGTCTTTTACACGGAACACAGCAGCGTTCATCAGGTCGTCGTGTTCTGCCAGTTCAACATAGCCGGAAGCATGGATTTTTTTTCCTCTGCGGATAACTTCATCGGATCCGGTATTATATACGTACTTAATTAAATGCGATAATGCCAAGCTAAAACAATTTTGGGGTCAATTATTCATGGCTTTTTTAAACTTCCCGTTGAGAAAAAGCCAATTTGCAAAAGTAAAGGAAAATAAGTGAGGGTTGGAGAAGAAATTGAAAGTTTTTGGGCTAAAAGGTTAAAGAAGAAAATAAGTGAAGAAGGAGCACTGAATTTTAAACTTTTACTTCTTTATATTGTTATTAGTTTTCCATCCTCAAATATCACTAACACATTTGCACTATCATCCGTTAAACAATAACGTATATCTTTTTCCAAGCCATAATTGCTGAGACGATGATAATGGGAAGCGTTTTTAGCTTTCATAAATTCATATAAGTCTTCTTTGGCATCGTTGTACATTGTTTCTGCCATTGCAGCCGCATCGCAGTTAATATCAAAATGATCTTTTATACGGCTGATGACAGCGCCGGCAAATAAAGTGTCTTCAATGTTTACCCGGTCTTTCCAGGCAGCACAGCCTAATATCACTGGTTGGTTTTGTTTAATTAAATAATCACATACAGCAGAGATGTTGGGAAAAGAACCGGTGATAATGCCTTTTGCATTTTTGTCAAGCGCCATGTGCAACAGCTTTGTGCCGTTAGTAGTTGTTAATACCAGTACTTTATTTTTTATAAACCCGGGATAATATTCAAAAGGCGAATTACCATGTTCTAAACCTTCGGCCACTTTGCCATCACGTTCACCGGCAGTGATACCTTCAATTTGTTTTCCAATTCGTATACACTCTGCAACGCTGTCAACAGGAATAATATGTTTTGCTCCGTTGTGTAAAGCGGTGGCAATGGTGGAGGTTGCCCTTAATACATCTATGATGACAACAATACTGGCGCTTACATCATACAGGTGAAGTAATGCAGGAGAAAGACAGGTGTATAAAGAAGGTTTTTGGTTGCTCATAGTTTAATTAATCAATATCGCTTTCCATTTCACTCCTTCTGCATATTCTCTTATCACAGCGTTCCTTTTCAGCAATAATTGTTCAAGATAGTTTTTAAGATAAAAATGGTTTAATATTTTTCCAACAATGCCATACGGAGTTTCAAACTCAAGCACATCAATCACAATGGTGCCATTATCTGTTGGTTTAAAATGGTGTTCATGGCGAAAGCTTTTAAAATCGCCTTTTATCATTTCGTCCGTAAAGCTTACCGGCCTGTCCATTGCCGTTACTTTGGATGTAAATTTTCTTTCCTTGTATAAATGTTTTGCCTGCCATGTTACCGTTTCGCCTTCATTTATCAAGCCGTTCATTTTTCCATCAACAACTCTTTCATGCGTATGTGCCGTGGAAACCTTGTGCAGGTTGATACTTCGGCTTAAATCAAAAACCCTTTCAACAGGCGCTGCTATAAAAGTTGTAAGATGAATAGAAGCCATTATATTAATTGATAATTGAAAATGAAAAATTGACAATTATTTTGACCCAGCGCTTTATTTAGTAGTGCTATTTCATTTCCGATCCCAATATCTTTCCAAAGCGTTATCAATTATCAACTATCCATTATCAATTAAGCGAAAGGAATCTTCACCACTTTAGCCCTTAATAAAGTATTTCTCACGCCAATGTAAATTTCGGTATCTATGGCTGCATACCTGGTTTCCACATAACCCATGCCTACTGCTTTGCCCAATGAGGGTGACATAGTGCCGGAAGTAACTTTGCCAATGGGTGTGCCATCAAAATCTTTTATTTCATAATCATGCCGGGCAATGCCTTTTTCCTGCATCTCAAAGCCAACGAGTTTTTTTGTAAAGCCTTTTTCTTTTTGCTTTTCAAAATACGCCCTGTTGGTAAAGTCTTTGGTAAATTTGGTTATCCAGCCAAGCCCTGCTTCTAATGGGGAAGTAGTATCATCAATATCATTGCCATATAAACAGAAACCCATTTCTAAACGCAAGGTATCTCTTGCACCCAAACCAATGGGCTTAATGCCGGCCACTTTACCAGCTTCAAAAATGGCATCCCAGATTTTATTTGCATCATCACCCTTGTTCTCAAAATAAATTTCAACACCACCAGCTCCGGTATAACCTGTTGCACTGATCAAAACATTTTCCACACCGGCAAATGTGCCTTTTACAAAAGTGTAATATTTTAAATTGAGTATGTCAAGCTCTGTAAGTGATTGTAAAACCTTTGTAGCATTCGGGCCTTGTATAGCCAGCAAACAGGTTTTATCAGAGATATTGTGCATCTCAACATTCTTATCATTGTGCTTGCTGATCCAGTTCCAGTCTTTTTCAATATTGCTTGCATTCACCACCAGCATGTATGCCTTGTTTTCTTCCAGGCAATACACCAACAGATCATCTACTATACCACCATCATTATTGGGTAAGCAACTGTATTGTGCTTTTCCATTAGTGAGTTTTGATGCATCGTTACTTGTAACTCTTTGAATAAGATCTAATGCATTCTCTCCTTTCAAAATAAATTCACCCATATGGCTTACATCAAATACGCCTGCACTGTTTCGTACGGTAGCATGCTCATCATTAATTCCGCTGTAACTGATAGGCATATTGTATCCTGCAAATTCAGCCATCTTAGCACCGAGTGCAATATGTTTTTCTGTAAAAGGAGTATTCTTCATCTGAAAGCAATAAATGATTTTAAATATTGCGGCAAAGCTAAGGAAAACAAGTTGCCAATGGGCAAGGAGGCAAATTGCAAAAAAGTAAAACTGGCAAATTTGTAAATTGAAAATAAATTCAACCCGAAACGAAATCTGTGTTTATCTGCGGTAAAAAATACGAAACCCCTGCTGAAAAGCAAGGGCTTCTTTTGTTTCACTTCAACTCAACTACTGAAACGATTTATACTAAAGATGTATGAACAAAGGCATTGGGTAACTGCTGAGTGTGAGAGGTTCACTTTTTTGTAATAAAGCCGTTTGTTTTTTACTATTCAGTTGCTCTAATTTTTTTTGAGAATCTTCAATGGATTTTTTTATGGAATCTGCAGCTCTCTTTTTTTCTGTTTCTGTCTTTTGTTGCAGCGAATCAATTGTTTGTATATCCTTACTGTTGTACCTGTATGTTCCTTCACCTTTCTCTTTTATTTTTATTCCATCGCTGTCAATTTTTATCTGGTTGCCGTCATCATTTATTTCAATGCCATCTTTACCCACTTTTACTCTTTCCCTTTCGTCCTCATTTTCATTTGCCGGTCTGCCATCCAGGGTATAAAGCCCATCTGCTTTCATAATATAATCTGTATTATCCCTCCAGTCAAGGCCTTGGTCTTCATCATACCAGTCGCCGTCGTTCCATGGACCAGAAATGTGTACATTATTGCCCCATCCTACATTCCTGTTAACCCTTATCTGTTTACCTACCGGTACATACACGGTTATTACTATTCTTTGGTTGCGGAATTTATCATGCTTGTTGATGGCAATACCTTTGTCAAATACCAGAAGGCTGTCTTGTTGTTCTACTTTATAATCGATCAGGTTGGCAGCGGTATCAGCAAATCTTTTGCTGCGGCCATTCGCCATTTTCTTCATCGTTACATGAAAGCTGTCGTTGAGGGCTTTTTTAATTATCACCTCTACATTGCGTACATAAGCCGTGTCTTCATCAAGCCCTTCAAATGGTTCAAGGCGGAAGATATTGTAGCGATAACCATTCCTTACATTTCCGGCAGAATTGGTAAGCTCCAGTTTGTTTACTCCAGGGTTGCTTAAAAATACTTCCTGCTCATTCGCCGTATTCATGCTTTTAAAATCTTTTACCACCGAAGTAATCAGCAGCATAAAAGATATCCAGCCCAGCACCCACATACTTACAAAAGAAACGGTCAATATCCTGCTGTTGCTTTTCATTTTAGCCAGGCGGCGTATTATCCAGGTAATGATGCCCACTACAGGAACTGCAATAAAGAATATTAAAGTACCCCAGGCATATACATTCTGCCATCCTTCAGTCAATACAAAATCCTTTAAAGGGAAAATACCAATGGCGAAAATTGCTATTCCTAAAAGTGCCATCACAAGGGTTATTACCACCACGCCAATAATACAGTATGCAAAAATCTTAAGTAAAAACACAATCACATCACCCAAAGAACGGCTCCCTTTTTTAGCAACAGCCTTCACCTCGCTACCCATCACTTTGCTTTTTTCAGTTGCAACGCCACCGGCTTCTTTGGCAAATTTTTCTGCTCTCTGTTGCACACCCTTCATTTCTTCCATCACAGAGTTTTTAATAGAGTTCATATCTACTTTTTCTCCTTTCATTTCTAATTTTTCTGCTGTGCCGGAAGCCTCAGGTATTACCAGCCAGAAAATAACGTAGAGGAAGAAAGCACCAGGGCTGAAAGAGAAATTGATGAAATTGGGAAAGTCGTAAAAACCCCAATTGCTCCAATGAAAAACAAAAGAAAGAAATGGGATCAGGAATAATGCCCTTGGTATCCAGGAGTTGATGCCAAAATAATTTCCTATGCCGCTGCACACACCACCAATGATCTTATCATCAGGGTCTCTGAAAAGTTTTTTGCGTACACTTCCAATATGTTGAGAGGCTGTGCTTGGTACGGCGATCCATAAAATGAAATAAGCCAGCAAACCAGCGCCGGCAAAAGCCAGCAGTACAAATACTATTCTTATTATGATAGGGTCGGTTCCAAAATAATTGGCAACGCCGCTACACACGCCACCAATCACCTTATTGTTTTCGTCACGGTACAGCCTTTTATTCCCGGTGTTGGTTTGTGTATTGGATGATGCTGAAGAAGTTTTTTCTCCCCCGCCTAAAGCAGAACTTACTTTTTCTTCCTCGCCGTCAAATTCTTCGGGCCGGCCCATACTTTTAATGATGGCATTTACATCTTCATCAGTAATGCAGGTGGCACCTTTCTTTAAACGCTCCTGGAATAATTCAGCAATGCGGCTTTCAATGTCATTGATGATCTCTTCCTTGCCTTCTTCGTCAGCAAAAAATCTTGCCAGCGAATCGGTATAACTTTTAAGCAAGTCAAAAGCAGAAACTTCTATCGGTACTACTTGTCCGTGGAAGTTGATATTTATTACTTGTTTCATGGCTTTGTGTTGTAATGTTTCGTTAGTTGGTTACCCACTAAAAAAAGCATGGCTATACTTTTTATGTTATGGATTGTTGAAGTTTGATGAATGTTGTTCCTGTTCGGTGATTGCTTTAACTGCATTCGCCAGTTCGTTCCATGTTGTTTCCAGTTCTGCATAAAAGGCCGCTCCTTTTTCAGTAAGCGAAAAATATTTACGGGGTGGGCCGCTGTTGCTTTCTATCCAGCGGTAGGTAAGAAACTCTGCGTTTTTCAGCCTGGTCAGTAGTGGGTAGAGCGTTCCTTCAAAAATGTTCAGGTTGGCGGCTTTCATCTTATCTATTATATCAGATGGGTAAGCTTCTCCCTGTTTTATCACCGAAAGGATACAAAATTCCAGCACTCCTTTGCGCATCTGGCTGGCTGTGTTCTCAATGTTCATGGTGTAATAATTTTAAAAAATTTCATGGCTATACTTTGTTGCCCCATACCCTAAAGGGGGAGTAAGGCATATTAAATAAATCTTCTTTGAACCCTTTGTTTTGTCTGGCGCTGTATATTCCATAATTCTGCTGCGCTGAAAATTTTTTGCTGGCTCAGGGCGCTGGCCGGAACCAATGTTTCTTTTACTACTGTTGTTAATTCTGCCAGGGTTAATGGCTCTAACTGGGCGAATTTGGTGGATGATGCTTTCATGACTATACTTTTTAATTTTTTTTTTTCCTACTTTGATAACACAAAGATATAGTTTATTTGGTACTATGCAACACATAATACCATTTATTTTGTAGTAGCTGGCGGTGTGGTAGAACCTGTTTTAGGCTTAAATGCAATGCTGTAAAGGGTTTCAGAGAAATAAACCTTTCAAAAAACATTTTTTCAGTTTTGATGAATGGCAAAATGATTGTATGATCGGCGGCCATTAAAAATCCTGCTTACCTGTTCACATATTCCTAATAGAGCAAAACAGGCTTTAAAAGAAACAGCCTGCTCCTTTTTTCTTACAGTTCACTCCCGGACCATTGACTCTTTCATATAAAGAACTGTTGTAACAATATATCATTTCACAACAAAAAATCACAACATGAAAGCAAACATTAAAAACATTTTCCTTGCAGCAGCAATAGGAGGGTTTATTACAGTTACAGCAACTTCCTGTAAGAAAGATGACCCGGCACCTACGCCAGTTTCCAACACCATCACAGACCAGGTGGTAGCTGGTGCTACATTCTCCACACTTGAGGCAGCCGTAATAAAAGCCGGGCTTGCAGCTACGCTGAGCGGCACAGGGCCTTTTACCGTTTTTGCCCCGGATAATGCAGCTTTTACAGCTTCGGGTATCACATCAATTGACCCACTTACAGCTGATCAACTCAAAAAGATACTCTTGTATCATACACTTGCATCTAAAGTAGTGGCTGCTGATGTGCCTGCAGGCCCTAATGCAAAAGTTGCTACGGCCAACTCACCAGCCGATTCAATTTTTGTAACTAAAAATGCAAGCGGCGTATATGTAAATGGTATTAAAGTAACTACCGCAGATGTAATGGCTGATAATGGTGTGATACATGTTATGAGCAAGGTACTGTTGCCGCCTTCTGGCAATATTGTAGCCACAGCGCAGGCAAACCTTGGCGGCGACAATGGGCTTGATTCATTGGTGAATGCAATTGTAAGAGCAGATGCCGCTTCACCAGGGCTTATTGCTTTGATCAACTCAAATGTGCTGACAGTATTTGCGCCAACCAATAAAGCATTCCGTGATTTGCTTACTGCTCTTGGGCTCAGCAATATTAATGCTATTCCTATTGCTACTTTATCTGCCGTATTAACTTACCATGTAAAAGCAGGCCGTGCTTTTTCATCTGACCTGGCAAATGGTTCTTTAGCAATGTTTGCTGGCGGCAATACTACTATTGCCGTATCAGGTGCCGGGGCTACAATAAAAGGCAATACCAACCCTGCTGCCTCTAACATTATTGCAACAAATATTATGGCATACAATGGCGTAGTGCATGTTATAGACAGGGTTTTGATTCCATAAATAACATCCCTGTGAAGACCATATTTATATATAGCATCAACGGTGAACAAAACAGTTTGTCTAACCGTTGATGCTTTTTAAATCATCCAGCTATGTTTACCCACCGATACAGATACTGGTTTGCTTTTATAGTTTCTGTTTTCACTTATGTGAGTACAGAATTTTGCCAGGTGTACTATTTCTTCAATATCCGTATCGAATGGTATCATGCTTTCCTCACCATTCTTGCAGTTACGCTAAGCGTACTGGAATTTAACCGGCTGGCCGAAGCATTGATAAAAAAACAATGGCCACCCCATAAGAATAAAATAAAGCACAGCATTGTTTTTTTTGCTGTAGGCAGTACAGGCTCCACTATATTAACCACCGGTATTGTTTTTATTGTGAGTATGCTGGTGCATTCTTATACACTAAATGAAACTTACAGGCCGCTTGAATTAAACCTTGTTTACTGTTGGTTGATCAACCTGCTTTATCATCTTATCAATGCCATTATTTTTTATTTTAAAGAATATAAAACAACAGCATTGGAAGCTGAGCAGTTAAAAAGTATCAGCGCCCAGGCAGAACTGCAATTGATAAAGAGCCAGATAAATCCTCATTTTCTTTTTAATAACCTGAATGTGCTGGCAGCTTTAATTATGAAGGATAATAAGGAGGCCAACCGTTTTATAGAGGAGTTTTCAAAAGTTTACCGCTATATACTCAGCAATCATGATAAAGAGTTGGTGGAACTGAAACAGGAGTTGGATTTTATAAAGCCATACATTTTTTTATTGGAGAAAAGATTTAACGATGGCCTGCAGATAAAAATACATATTGATGAATGGCAACAGGATAAAATGATAATACCAGCCAGCCTGCAGATGCTGATTGAAAATGCCATAAAGCACAATGTGGTAAGCAGGAATAAACCTTTATTGATTGATGTGCATACCAATGGTAACAACACCATCGTGGTGAGTAATAACCTGCAGCAGAAACAAACCATGGAAAATTCAACCGGGATTGGTTTGCAGAATATCATCCGCCGGTACGAATTGGTGAGTAACCGGAAAGTAAATATTGATACAACAGAGAATAATTTTACGGTAACACTTCCTTTGATAAACATGAACTGATGGACGTTGTAATTATTGAAGACGAAATGCTGGCCGCAGAAAGATTGCAGTCGCTTATAAAAAACTACGACACTAGTATTAATATCATTGCTTCATTAGAAAGTATTGAAGAGTCTGTACAATGGCTGCAGACAAAGCCACATCCCGACCTTTTGTTTGTTGACATCCATTTAAGCGATGGCCACAGTTTTGAAATATTTAAAAAGATAAGCCTGCAGAAGCCTGTAATATTTACCACGGCTTATGATAACTATGCACTGGATGCTTTTCAATTGTTTAGCATTGATTATATTTTAAAACCCGTAACGGCAGAGGCATTAGCTGCTGCCATCAATAAATATAAAAATATTGCCAGTTTAGCAGCTGCCAATTATTCTTTGCTCAGCGATTCAGTAAAAGAAAATTTCGGTACTAAATATAAAAACAGGTTCCTGGCAAAAGTGGGCCAGCGGTCTTTCTTTTTACAGGCAGAAGAAGTAGCTTATTTTTTTGCAGAAAATAAAATTGTTTATCTCGTTGACAAAGAAGGCAACCGCTTTATCATCAACTTTACATTAGAGAAATTAGAGCCGCTGCTCGACCCACATGATTTCTTCCGCATCAACCGCAAAATGATCATTAACTCCAAAGCCATTGAGCAGGTAAAGCCTTACTTTAATAACCGCCTTAAACTTTCCTTAAAAGGAATAAAGACAGACGAAGAAATTATCATCAGCAGGGAACGGGTGATTCATTTTAAAGAGTGGGCAGATGCATAAACCAAAATGATTTATTACTTTCAGCGTATATAAGCGTAGTAATAATGGAGCATATCATCCACCTGGGTAAAGACAGGAAGTTTAAAAGAATTATTGAATTGCAGGAACCATACATTTTGACAAAGAAGAAAAATGTGTGGCTCCATTTGTGTGCTTCTATTATGAGCCAACAGTTAAGCACCAAAGTAGCAGATGTTATTTATAAGCGTTTTTTAAATCTTTTTCCAAAGAAAAAACCAACTATGCAGTTGGTGATTGATATGCACTTTGATACACTTCGTAGTATTGGCCTGAGCAACGCCAAAACAAATTATGTAAAGAACGTTTGCCTCTTTTTTACGGAAGAAAAAATTACAGATGCCAAACTGCACAGCATGGAAAATGAAGAGTTGATTAAATACCTTACTCAAATAAAAGGCGTTGGTCAATGGACAGTAGAAATGATACTGATGTTTACATTAGGCAGGGAAGATATTCTGGCGCTGGATGACCTGGGGATTCAGCAGTGTATGATAAAGCTGTATAAAATTGAAGCAGCTAATAAAAAAGAACTGAGGGAAAAAATGCTGAAGCATGCTGCTAAGTGGAGCCCTTATCGAACTTACGCCTGCCGGTATTTGTGGGGATGGAAAGACAATACCCCAACCCCCTAAAGGGGCTTAAAGGCAAGAGGTTTCGTTTTCAATTCCTTCGCTTTAATGATAAATGAATTGATGATGTGGAAGATAATATGTTTGGCTTTGTTTTAAAGAACCGCCTCCTCTCCTGAAGGAGAGGAGGACGGGAAGTGAGGTAATTATTTCACCGTGCCTTTTATATTCAGCACTTTCTTAAGACCGGCATCCTGAAAATTTACCGTGATGGTTTTTGCGAACGAACCAACTGAAGCAGCATTGTAAGTAATTTTTATTTTGGATAATTTACCGGGTGCAATCGGCTCTTTGCTGTAATCAGAAGCAGTGCAGCCACAACTGGGAACCACATCTGCAATTAAAAGCGGCTCATCCCCTGTGTTAGTAAAGGCAAACTCAACCGTTACAGGTTTCGCCTGTGCTATTTCACCAAAGTCGTGGCTCTCTTTAATCCAGTTGATCTTTGCAATATTGTAAGCAAAGTCAGCTGTTGATTGTTTCTTGCCTACGGTAAATGACATGAACGATACAGATGCGATGGCGATGATTGCGATCATTTTAATTTGTTTCATACAAATAATTTTTAGGTGATAGAATAAGTGTGGTGTTACTGCAGTAACTACGGTGTAAAACTATCCTGCATCAAATCAAAAGGCTGTTATCAATATTAAAATGACTTGTAAATTATTTGTAAAGCCCCTTTACAAAAAGTAGATTGCAGTAACATTGTATGGTGAAGATCAACCGCATAAAAATAATTGTGCTTGCTGGGCTGATAGCTTTTATCGGCATTATTACCATACAGGTACTATGGTTAAAGCAGGCATTTGATGAGGAAGAAAAAAAATTCAGTCAGAATATACAGGTTAGTTTGCTGGAGGTAGCCAATGAAATGAATCATTATTATGGCTATACCACACCACATGCAAACCCGGTGGAAAAGCTTTCAAAAGATTATTACGTGGTGAACATGCGGAACGACTTTGAAGCAAAAACACTGGAACTGCTGCTCATCAATAAGTTTAAAGCCAAGGCTATCAGCACCAATTTTGAATATGCCATTTATGATTGTGAAACGGATGATATGTTATATGGCAGCTATATCAAGTTTGATAAAAAGGAAGATGCACAACCCAGCACTTATTTCCCCAAGGCAAAAAACTTAGTGTATTATTTTGCGGTACGTTTCCCTGATAAGAACAGTTTTATTTACAACTCTCTTAAAGGTTGGATACTATTGTGTGCGGCGATGGTGATAACCCTGTTCATTTACCTGTATGCCATCTACATCATTTTGCAGCAACAGAAATATGCAACACTGCAAAGGGATTTTATCAATAACATGACGCATGAGTTTAAAACACCATTGGCATCGATATTAATTGCGTCTAACTTTTTAGCAAAGAATGAAACTGTTTGCAGCGATGATAAACTAAAGCAATACAGCAATATCATTATAGAGCAGGGAAAAAAATTAGACAGCCATTTAGAGAAAATACTGAACGTAGCGAAAGACGATGTGAACCCATTGCAGTTGAATAAGGAAACGGTGAACGTGGCAGCTACCATCAACAAAGCCATTGATATCATTAAGCTGAAATACCCTGCCGCCAATATTGCGGTGAATAATGCAGCACAACAGCAAACCATACAGGCAGACGCCTTTCATTTTGCCAATATCATTTACAATTTTTTAGACAACTCTATCAAGTATTGTGATAAAACACCAGCGATAAGTGTTGATTTGAATAGTGAAGGAAGTGATCTTGTGTTGAAAGTAACTGACAATGGAATTGGTATTTCAAAAAAACATTTAAAGCATGTGTTTGAAAAATTCTACCGGGCGCCTGAAAGTAAAAAACTGGCGGTAAATGGATTTGGGCTTGGCTTATACTATGTGAAAAAAATATGTGAGTTGCATGGATGGAAATTGAAAGCAGAAAGTGAATCCGGTAAAGGAACTGTTATAACTTTAGCAATGAAATGAAAGCCCGGTCGGCACCGCAGGTCAGACCGGCAATAACTGAAACGGCTTATGAAAGCACATAGAATATTATACGCAGAAGATGATGCCACGCTTGCTTTTCTCACAAAAGACAGCCTGGAGCAGCAACAATTTGAAGTAGATCATTTTGCCAACGGCAGGGAATGCCTTGAAGCGTTTGCAAAAAAGAAATACGATGTATGTGTGCTGGATATTATGATGCCAGGTGTGGATGGTTTTGCTGTGGCGGAATCGATAAGAAAAACAGATCATGATGTGCCAATCATTTTTTTGTCTGCCAAAACATTAAAAGAAGATAAACTGAAAGGCCTGCGGATTGGCGCTGATGATTATTTAGTAAAGCCATTCAGCATTGAAGAGCTGGTGCTTAAAATTGAAATTTTTATTTCGAGGAATAAAAAAACGAACAAAGCCGAAAGGAAAATATTTACTACAGGTTCCTTTCAGTTTGACCCCGAAAATTTTATTGTAACCAACAATGATAAAAAAACAGAACTCACCCAACGGGAAGCTGCTTTACTGCAATACTTTTTTGAAAATAAAAACACCGTGTTAAAAAGGGAACAAATTTTATCCGCTGTGTGGGGACAGGATGATTATTTTTTTGGAAGAAGCCTGGATGTGTTTATTTCAAAACTGCGGAAATTATTTGCGGCCGATGATTCGGTGAAGATCGAAACCTTGCACGGGATTGGATTTAAACTGGTGGATAGAAACGCTGATTAAGCTTACTCTGGTCGGTACCGTAGGTCAGACCGGGACTCTTATTTTATCCAACGCACAATTTCCTCCAGGTATTTTTTATCTGTTTCATCAAAATCATTCAGCGAAACGCTGTCAACATCCAGCACTCCTTTTACTTCTCCATCATAAATAAGCGGCACTACAATTTCAGATCTTGATAAACTACTGCAGGCGATGTGGCCCGGGAATTTTTCTACATCAGGCACAATTAAAGTTGCTGCTTTTTGCCATGCAGTACCACAAACACCTTTGCCTTTTTTTATTCTTGTGCAGGCAACTGGTCCCTGGAAAGGTGCTAATACAAGCTCTTCTTCTTTTACAAGATAGAAACCAACCCACAACCAGTTAAACTGCTCTTTTAAAGCGCCGCAAATATTAGCTAAGTTGGCAATCAGATCAGGCTCGCCTTCTATCAATGCTTTTATCTGCGGAAGCAAGGTTGTGTATTGCTCTTCTTTAGTGCCTTGTATGATGGATAGATCTTCTGCCATTTCTGTTGGCCACGAATTACACGAATGAACACTAATAAGAAATATAAATTCGTATTAATTAGTGTAATTCGTGGCAGTAGTATTATTGAAAAATAGTTTCGAAAAAAGCTTTCATATCCTCCCAGCTTTTTTTATCAGCCGCAAAATTATATGCAATGGGAATATTGAATTTTTTTCCCTTCTCTGTCGCTTCAGTATTACTAAAAGCATGGGTGGCATCAGGATAAGAGATAAATGTATAATCCACTTTTACTGAATCAAGATTACTGCGGAAATTTTTTATTTCCTCTTCACTGATGAATTTATCAGCAGCGCCATGGCATACCAGGATCTTTGCTTTTGTTTTACCTGTTTCTGCCGGTACTACCTGCAAACCTCCATGAAAACTTACCACGCCTTTAAAGTCCATTCCCATATTTGCTGCATTAAGGCTCATAGAACCTCCAAAGCAATAACCAATGCAGGCCATTTGTGTGGCGTCTGTTTGCTCATACTCTTTTAATTTATTTACTGCCGCTTCAATCCTTTCTTTTGCCAATTGTGGATTCTGATAAAAAGGCGTTGCCAGTTCACCAGCTTCTTTGGGAGTTGGTCCTTCTTTGCCGCCGCCATACATATCTGCCGCAATGGCAATGTAGCCAAGGCCGGCCAGCATATCGGCACGCTGACGGGAATAGTCATTATTGCCCCACCATTCATGTATCACTACTATAGCCGGGCGCTTGCCTTTTTTTGCTTCGTCATAGGCAACATACCCTTTTAGTATAGTGCCATCGGCAGATTTATAACTTATTTCTTCACTTGTAACTTTTGCCATGCGATTTTGGGCTGCTACTAATGATACAGTCGAAACAAACAGTAATAATGAGAATATCCTTTTCATAGATTTTTTTTGTAAAGTTAATTCACTAACAATGTTAATTGCAAGTTGTTTGATTAGTTAATTTATTTTTTGCCCGATGATCATATCGCTATAAGATACCGCCATAAAATCTTCCTGTTTAATACCAAATATAGCCGCATAAAAGTCACATTGCTCCTGTAATTTTTCTTTGCCAATGCTGCCGTCTTTATCAATGGCTTCCACTTCAATAAATGTACCGAGGTTTTGTACGGTATCAAAATGGAATTTTACATTCTCAATAAAATAGATCTTTCTTTTTTTATCAACCACTGCCTTTACGCCAAGCGCTTTTGTAAGAATCGCTTTTAAATTTTTATCTGGCTGGTGCTGGTATAATAATACCTGGGATGATTTACTGCCAGCTGTATTTTCTCTTTCGTAATGAATGAGCGCATTTTCAATATTGCCTTCTCTCAATTTCATTCTTCCGGTGGTAACATTAAAGTAAGTATCTGTTTGGTGATCCTCGCCAATAAATGTTGGATTGTGCTGCAGTAAAATATTTTCCGCTGCAAGTACATCATTTGATCTTGCTTTAAACTCTATATTTAAAATGCCCATCTTTCAAAATTACCTGTACTAAAATAAAAATCGCCCCCAATTTATCAATATGCCGGCTGTACATTTTGTTGGTGGCGTTATTTTACTTTTTTAACAAGGGAACATAGTTAACCGTTTAATGGTTCAACAGGCAGCCGATGCCCCAGGTAATATTTTTCCCAACAGTTTGAAGCAGTGGTTTATATTTGTTATGATCAAAGCCTTAGGAAAGCAGCTTAAACAATATCTTACACCAACCGGTATCAAAAAATACGGCCATATAGTATTTTTCATAACCGGTAATTAATTGCCAATGGCCATAATAGATATTAAACTTCCCAAATCGATTGCCACAGCACTAAGGCTTCCTGTAAGCGGCCCGAGGCGGCAGCAATTAAAAGTGCTGAAGAAGTTGTTGAAGAAGGCAAGATTTACAGAGTTTGGCCAAACCTATAAATTCGATGAGATCTTATTAAGCAAACATCCCGGCAAAAGATTTCAGCAACTGGTTCCTGCATCTAACTATAATAAAATGTATGATGAGTGGTGGCA
>JAZKGV010000182.1:0-4387 GCA_040385725.1 Bacteroidota bacterium
TGCTGAATTGCCTGCTTCTATTTTAAAAAGAATACCCGTTCGCTTTAATTATGATGATAATTACCACAACAACATTTATACCGGCATACCTGTAGATGGTTATACTGCCGTAATGGAGAAAATGATTGCACATCCTTCTATCAAACTCACACTTGATAAAAAGTATGATAGCAGTATTGATCTGTCAAAGTATGACCATGTTTTTTACACCGGGCCTTTGGATGCTTTTTTTAACTATGAATTCGGGAGGCTGGGTTACAGAACAGTTGTATTTGAAAAGGCTTATGCTGATGGCGATTTCCAGGGCACTACGCAGGTGAATTATTGTGATGAAGAAGTACCACATACAAGAATTGCAGAGCATAAACATTTTACTCCCTGGGAGCAGCATGATAAAACGGTTTACTTTACAGAATATAGTAAGGAAACAACGGAAGCAGATATTCCATACTACCCTAAAAGGTTGGCAGCGGATATTGAGCTGTTAAAAAAATACAGGGCCAGGGCTTTAGGGCAAAGCAAGTTGTCTTTTTTGGGCAGGCTCGCCACTTACAGGTATATGGATATGCATCATGTAATTGGGGAAGCAATACAGTTTGCTGAAAAATTCAGCGGCTGTATCAATTCAAATTCAACGCCACCTGTTTTTTCCAACACAGAAAGTTTTTAGACGGGAGAATAAACCTGGCAACCAACATTATTCATTACTTTTAAAAATCACCCTGGTCATTTCTCATTCGGGTACTGCAGGAAAAATGATGTAGCAAGATTGTAAGTGTATGCAAAATCAACAATTACTGAAAGTAAAATTTAAATTGATCTTTATCTTATTACTCCTGTGTTCAGTAAACGTAGCCTGTTCTCAAAAAAAAGCAATTTCAATCCGGTTCAACCCGGTATATGATTCCCTGCAGCTGGAACCTGGGAAAAAGTATCCTTATAAAAATGACAGTGTCGAAATATCAGTGCTGAAGTTTTATATATCGGGCATCAAATTTTATAGCAACGATGAACTTGCAGGTGAGACAGAAAAAAAGCATCACTTAATTGATCTTGAAAATGCTCCATCACTATACATTCTGCATACAGACGAAAAGCATAAGGAATTTAACAGGATACAATTCAGCATTGGTGTAGATAGCCTTACCAGTGAATCGGGTGTATTTGGGGGTGATCTGGATCCTGTAAATGGAATGTACTGGACATGGCAAAGCGGCTATATCAATTTTAAATTAGAAGGTAAAAGCAAGCTTTGCCCTTCCAGGAAAAATCAATTCACTTTTCACATCGGCGGTTATCAATATCCATACAACAGCATACAAAACCTTAATTTTACTATTACCAATATCGACAAAATTGTTATCAATATTAATATTGCTCAGCTGTTAAGCCAGTTAAAGCTGACTGAATTGTATGAAGTAATGAGCCCAAATGAAAAAGCAGTTGAAATGGCACGAAAAATTGCAGCCGCTTTTAGTGTAGCAAAATGAAAATAAAAATTACCATAATTTCTATTGTTGTACTTGTTTCGATGCTGTCTTTTAGCGTACAGGAATTTACAGTAAACTGGCCGGGTTATTTTCCAAAACCTGAGTATAACTTTAAGAGAAACCCACCAGACAGTTTTACAATTGAATTGGGCCGGAACCTTTTCTATAGCCCTGTCCTTTCTTCAAACAGCACCATCGCCTGTGCTTCGTGCCACTCACCTTATAACGCATTTTCCCATACCGACCATGAATTAAGCCATGGCATACATGACCAGGTTGGCACCAGGAATGCACCTGCATTATTTAACCTGGCCTGGCAGAAGAAATTTATGTGGGATGGCGCTATTAACCATCTTGATATGCAACCACTGGCCGCACTGAGCCATCCAAAAGAAATG
This sequence comes from Bacteroidota bacterium, assembly GCA_040385725.1. Taxonomy (GTDB): domain Bacteria; phylum Bacteroidota; class Bacteroidia; order Chitinophagales; family Chitinophagaceae; genus Ferruginibacter. The sequence continues at coordinate 1,889 of JAZKGV010000182.1, forward strand.
GGCGAATCATTGCCATCGGTGATAATAAAATTGAATGAATCTGCTTTTTACAGGAAATTATTTTACCGTGCATTCAACGACAGTATCATTACCGGTGAAAGGTTATTAAAAGCATTAGCGCAGTTTCAGCTCACTTTAATTTCAGCCAATTCAAAGTATGACCAGGTAAAGCAGGACAAAGCGATTTTTACAGAACAGGAAGAAAAAGGATACAAATTGTTTTTAAAAAACTGTAACGCCTGTCATAAGGAACCCATGTTTACAGACTATTCATTTGCCAATAACGGGTTGCCTGTAGATACCACTTTGAATGATTTTGGAAGAGGGGCAATTACACATAAAAGTGAAGACAGCCTGCTGTTTAAAATCCCGAGCCTGCGAAACATCAGCTATACTTATCCCTACATGCATGATGGAAGGTTTAAAAAGTTGCAGCAGGTGATCGATCATTATACCGATGGTATTAAACCTGGTAAAACACTGTCGGATAAACTTAAAAAACCAATCATTCTTTCCTCAAATGAAAAAGTAGATATCATTGCCTTTTTACTTACACTGAACGACAGGGAATTTGTTTTTAACCCAAAACACAATTATCCCGGGAAAAATTAATGGTTGATGACAGCATTACAGCCCGGGATACAATGTACTCACCTTGGTTGGTATCAATGCTGCACAAATTGAATGGCTTATATAGATAATATTTCCATAGGGGTTATTCGGAAATTACTGTAAAAATGCAATAAGGTAACCTGTATTGCGTTATTAGGTTGTACTTATTGAATAAATCCGAAAACCTACCCCTATGGAAAAGGCAATTGCCGTTGTGGTAACATACAACAGGCTTCACCTGCTCAAAGAGTGCATTACTGCACTACGAAACCAGACACAAAAACCTGATGCTATTTTGATTGTAAATAATGGCAGTACTGATGATACTGGCAAATGGTTATTATCTCAAAATGATTTATTAGTTATTACACAAGGCAATACCGGCAGCGGTGGTGGCTTTGAAACGGGTATAAAATGGGCCTATAAAAATGACTATTCATGGATATGGTGTATGGACGATGATGGCTACCCAAAAGAAGATGCATTAGAGAAAATATTAGCGCCGGAATTAGACAGGCTTTGCCTCCGCAATTGTGCTGTAATAAATAAAGAAGACAGGAAAACTTTTGTGTGGAAGACAAAGCACTATCAAACCATCGAAGAAGCAAATGGAAATATCATTGAAGGTATTGGCCATCCTTTTAATGGTACGATGATACACCGCAATATTGTAGAGAGGGTGGGTGTACCAAAGCAAAGCCTTTTTTTATGGGGCGATGAAACAGAATATTACTACCGCATTACAAAGAAGAACAGGATACCTGTTTGCACTATTTCCGAAAGCGTACATTATCATCCTGCAGCAGCGTTTTCTTTTAAAAAAGATTGGGACCATCAAAATGCCTGGAAGATGTATTTCTATGTACGCAACAGGCTGCACATACACAGGGCTAAGTTTAATAATAAAGTATTGGCATGGGCAAACTACTGTTGCTTTTTAATTGCTATGATGGGCATCATTGTAGTGTATCAAAAAACAGATAAGGCAAAAAAATTAAACTTTATGCTGTGGCCTGCCATGGATGCTTTAAAGAATGATTTTAGTGCTGATCCATCCATCATCTTATCACGGCTTTCTAACAGTAATAATATTGGTATTAAAAGTATGGCCGGAGCAAACCTGCGTAACAGTTTTGCCTCGCTGAAAACTTTTTTTACACCGGTAAGGTTCAGGAGAGTGGCAGGTTAGGCTGTTACCCAACCGTATTATCTTCTTGAATTTGTTTAGCTGCAGCCTGCTGCAGCTTTTTTGTTTTATGCCTTTCTAAGATCAATACCATTGATATAATATAAAAAGGCATACAGGGAATTTTGTACCGCACCAGTGTACCAAAGTTTAATGTGGTTACGCCTACAAACAGGGCGAATACAATGGCAAACCAAAAGCAGTACATTATCATCGGGTCTTTAAAAATGCTTCCTAAAAAAGTACGCAGCCCGGCTTTATACAAAACGAATAAAGTAAGCAACATCACCGCCAGGCTTTCAAGCGACGACAGCAATGAGGATAATTTTTTTGATTCCCATATATATGGACGGTACAGAGTGGCCACAATACCCAAAGGTGCCATCTTTACAAGGCCGCCAACACTGCCATCATATTCCACACCAAGAGAAAAAGTTGATTCAGCAAATTCAGCCATTCGGTTAAAACCTTCCTGCGACTTTTGTACTGATTCAGTGAGTTTATCTAATGCAAGTCCCTCCATTTCTTCCTGTAGCTTTTCACCTACCAGCCATAGGCCGATGCAGCTGGTAATTACAATACAACTTGCCAATACTATCCTCACAAAAACCTCTTTTATTCTTTTTAAGTAGCTGAAGAAAATAAAAAGAAAGAAGAATGGCAGGTAAGAAAAAAGGATATAGCTTTTTACCAATCCTAAT
>JAZKGV010000183.1:0-2101 GCA_040385725.1 Bacteroidota bacterium
AGCAATTATTAAAGACTCAAATAAGCGACAAAGAATTTTCAGAATTTTTTAGCTTAAACAAAAGGGCGATAGGTTTTGATTGTGATAATGTTATTCTGCATATATCAGACACTTTATTTCAATTGCCAAAGAGCTACCAGATTTTCTATGACTTTGTGTATCAAGGAGACACACTGACTTCATTCCGTGCTGACTTTGATTCGAACATAAAGGTTATAGACTATCGAAATTTTCATTTGTTTGCATTCCGACAATTCATAGACAAAAAACTGACCGTAACAAGAGCCGAAGCAACAACTATCGCTTTGAATAATGGAATGAAAAAGAAAAAATTAGAATTAATCTTTAATTGTTCAGTCAACAAATTTTATTGGGAATGTAAAAATGATTGTGATGGCTGCTTATACTTGGACATTGACGCAAAGAATGGAAACATAATCGGAAAAGGGAAAGTTGTTTATCAATACTAATCAAATTTAAATCTTATTCTCCGCCTGCGCCTTCCCCAGCCTGTCATTAATAGCCCTTCCAATTCCTTCATCAGGAAATTGTTCCGCCAGTATCACATCCACTTTCAACTTATCCGTTAACCTCAAAACAGTAAATAAATTCTTCGCTGCTTCATCAAGGCTGCCATTATCAGATAAGATAAATTGTTTTGCTTCATCAATATCTTCAAACTGTTTCATAAAACTTATCGTGGCTATGCGTTTTCCTTCAAACTGTTTTTTCAGTTCATCAATATCACCCACATACAAAGGCGTGTGTGGTGCATAGTGAGATCTTAATTGCCCTGCTGTTTCAGGATGTTCTTCGGAGGCAAGTTTTGCCAGCGTAACTTTTTCTTTCAGCAGTTCCTCTACCTGCTCTGCACTAATGCCGCCGGTACGATAGAGTAAAACATTTTCATTTTCATCAAAACCAATTATGGTCGATTCCAAACCAACGGTAGCAGCACCGCCATCCAGTATATAAGGAATTTTTCCATCTAAACCCTCCAGCACATGCTGTGCAGTAACAGGACTGATATAACCAAAAGGATTAGCGCTTGGCGCTGCCAATGGAAAATCAATAGCATCTAATAATTCGAGCGTTAAAGGATGTTTGGGGATCCGTATCGCCACCTTATCGCTACCTGCTGTAACCAGGTCAGGGATGGTATTTTTTTTCTGTAATAAAAAAGTAAGCGGCCCGGGTGTAAATGCGGCAGCCAGCAGTTTTGCTTTAGCAGGTACATACTCTACATATTCCTGCGCCTGCCGCCAATTGGCAATATGTACGATGAGGGGATTAAAAGATGGCCTGTTCTTAGCTTCAAATATTTTTAGTACTGCATCTTCATTCAAAGCATTGCCTGCAAGGCCATACACAGTTTCTGTTGGAATGGCCACCACATCACCGTTTATCAAGTGTTGCCTTGCTTTTTCAATATCGTTACCAATAATAGTGTGCATAAAAATTCCGCTGCAAATATAGCCGCCAACAGTGTTATATCCGATATAGAAGATAATACCGGGCAAATGGCTTGTTAAAATACCTGCCGTTCATGCAACGGTTACCGGCAATAAAGTATCAATCAGTTAGTTTTGCAACAGTTTATGATGAAAAAATTTGTTTTAATTGTTTTACTTGGCTTTTCTCTTTTAAAAGGCAGCAGCCAAACCTGTACTACGCTTGGGCAAACACCCGGCTCTGCTTTTCCTGTATGTGGCACAGATACATTTGTGCAAAACAGTGTACCCGTATGCGGCGGCAATAATATCCCAACCCCCGGCTGTACAGGCTTGCAGGATCTAAACCCCTACTGGTACAGGTTTACATGTTTTACAGCAGGCACGCTTGGTTTTTTAATTGATCCGGCCAATGATGCTGATGATTACGACTGGCAGATATTTGATATAACCGGCAAGAATCCACAGAATGTATTTACTGATATCTCCATGTATGTGGCCGCCAACTGGTCTGGGGCATCTGGCAATACAGGTGCAACACCGGCCGGAAGTAAGCTTACTACCTGTGGCAGTACCGGCACACCGTACGAAAGCCCCTTTAGTTCAAGGCCGCAGTTGATACAGGGCCATGAATATATTTTGATGATAAG
>JAZKGV010000183.1:2111-18602 GCA_040385725.1 Bacteroidota bacterium
ATAAGCCATTTCAGCGGTAATGACCAAAGCGGCTACAGGTTATCGTTTGGGGGCGGCACTGCTAATATTACCGACCCAACCGAACCCGGGCTTTCCAGTGCAAGGGCTATTTGTGATGGTGTAAAGATGACGGTAAAGCTGAGTAAAAAAATGAAATGCAACAGCCTTAATGCCGATGGCAGCGACTTTAGCGTTACGCCTGCCTTTGCCCCCATCATTGCTGCCGAAGGTGTGAACTGTGATAGTGAATTTGACATGGACTCTGTGGTGCTTACACTGGCAGCCCCGGTACCACCCGGCAATTATACCATCACAGTAAAGAATGATGCAAGCGGAGTAAACTTATTAGACAATTGCGGCCGTACTATATCACTGGGACAAAATCTTTCTGTAACAGTATTTCCCATGATACCAACGCCGATGGACAGCCTTACAAAGATTGGTTGTGCTCCGGATGAACTGGAACTTATATTTGATAAACCTATGCTTTGCAATACGGTGGCGGCAGATGGCAGTGACTTTGCTGTAACGGGCCCCACACCTGTAACGGTAGCTTCCGCTGCAGGGTTTAATTGCAGTGCAGATGGATTAAGCAGTATCATTAAAGTAAAATTATCTGCACCTATACAAACCGCCGGCAATTACCGCATCACTTTAAGACAAGGGAGTGATGGCGGCACCGTTAGTAATGAATGCAGCATGGAAACAGCAGCCGGTTCATTTATCAATTTTGTTGCTACCGACACTGTGAATGCGGATTTTACTTACAATATTCATTTGGGTTGTATTACAGATATAATTGATTACCACCATGACGGACGCAATGGAGTAAACAAATGGCTGTGGACATTTAATGATGGTATTACCAGCACAAAAAAAGATACCTCTATAAGCTATACTGTCTTTGGAAATAAAACAGCAGCACTTATTGTAAGCAACGGTGTGTGCAGCGATACATCAACGAATAGTTCTATTTTATTAGATAACGAACTGAAAGCCGTTTTTGAAAACACAGCTGTTGTGTGCCCGGAAGATGGCGCAACATTTAAAGATAAAAGTTATAACCGTGTGGTTGCCTGGAACTGGAGTTTTGGCGATGGGCTCACCAGCACAGCACAATCTCCCCCACCACAATTTTATAATGTAACCAATGACAACAATATAAGGGATGTGCCAACAAGGCTTATTGTTACAAATGATCTTGGCTGTTCCGACACTGCTACCGGTACCATCAGGGTAGTTGGCAACTGTTTTATTGCTGTACCCAAAGCGTTTACTCCTAATGGTGATGGGCTGAATGAATTCCTGTATCCTACCAATGCTTACAAAGCCAAAGACCTGTATTTTGCCATTTACAACCGCAATGGAAATAAATTATTCGAAACAAGAAACTGGATGCTGAAATGGGATGGTACTTATAAAGGCAATCCGCAAGACCCCGGTACTTATGTTTGGTTCCTGCAATACACACATATTGAAACGGGAGAAAGATATAATTTGAAAGGAACGACTGTGTTACTGAGGTAGCTAATGAATAATTGATAGTTGAAAGTGGAGAGTTGACAGTTATGAGCCTTTTTACTTTCCACTTTCAACTCTCCACTTTCAATTTTCCTTATCTTGCCCTCACAAAAATTGTTTTCTCTACCATGCCAGTTTACTATAAAGATTATCTCGCCTTAGATAAAATACTTGATGCACAACATCCTGAAACTTTTAAAGAAGGGATGCAGCCTGCACATGAAGAAATGCTTTTCATTGTGATTCACCAGGCGTATGAATTATGGTTTAAGCAGGTAAAGTTTGAAGTTGATTCTGTATTAAAAATAATGAACAAGGAAGTGGTGAATGATAACTCCTCTGAACTCTCCACCATTGTACACCGCTTAAAACGGGTTGGCACTATTTTAAAACACCTGGTAGCGCAGATCGATATTTTAGAAACCATGTCGCCCATGGACTTTCTTACGTTCCGTGATTATATCAGGCCGGCTTCTGGTTTTCAAAGCTGGCAGTTTAAAGAAATAGAAGCTGCACTGGGTTTAAAATACGAACACCGCTATGGGCAGGAATTTTATACTTCTGCATTAAAAAAAGAAGAGCTTGATATAATTAAAAATGCAGAATCATCCCGTTCATTATTAGATGAAGTAAATGTGTGGCTTGAACGTATGCCTTTTATCAACGATGAAAAATTCTGGGGTAACTATCAACCAGTAAGCGGTAATCATGCATCACCAAAATTCTGGAATGATTATGAACACATATTCCTCAACAGCCTGCCGGAATATGATGTGAATATGAAAACATTTTTCAACCAGGTATTTAATAATGAGCCTGCGAATGCAGACAGGCAATTAAGTGCTACTGCCTGCCGCAGTGGATTATTTATCATCTTATACAGGGAATATCCATTATTAGAGTTACCATTTCAATTCTTAGACACTTTATTGGAAATAGATAACCAGCTTGGCAGCTGGCGCTACCGCCATATCAATATGGTAAAGCGTATGATTGGCGCAAGAAGTGGCACCGGCGGCAGCAGTGGTATGGATTATTTAAAAGCTGCAGCAGATAAACACAACATCTTCCGGGAAATAGCACAACTCAATAGTTTTTTAATTGATAAAAGAAAATTGCCTGCACTGCCTGCAGAACTGGAAGAAAAACTGCGGTATAAGACTTAGAATCCTTTTTATGTATATCATGGTATCTTCACATCTTAGTTTTTTGAAAAAAAATCCATGAACATATTCATATAGTACCCATGATAAAGAATTACATCGCCACTTTTATATTTTCAGTTGTTTATGTAACCACATTTTCACAAATACCGGTTATCAGTTTCTTTTCTCCTGTAACAGGGCCTGTAGGTTCGCAGGTAACTATCAGCGGTAATAATTTCAGCCCGGCCCCCGATGGCAATATTGTTTATTTTGGAACAGTAAGAGCGATAGTAAACAATGGCACGGCAAACAGTATTACCGCAACAGTACCTCACGGTAGCCTGTACATGCCTATTTCTGTAAAGGTTGATACCCTGATTGCATTTTCAAAACAAGCATTTATTACCAGCTTCGGCAACGGTGCAGCATCGCTAAGAACCAATTCATTTGGCGGGCCGGTTACTATTGCGGAGGCAAGGATTCCCTGCTATGCTGATTTTGATAATGACGGGTTGGCCGATATGGCTGCCATCATCACCAACAACAGGATCTCCATTTTTAAAAATATTGGTACACCTGGCAATGCGGCTTTTGGCGCAGCAACAATTTATTCCGCTGTTACTTACCCAATGCAGATAATTGCCTGTGAATTGAATGGAGATGGAAAGCTGGACCTTGCTGTGGTGGGCATGGGTTCCAGCGTTATAGCGCTTTACAGGAATATCAGCAGCAATGATACTATCCGGTTTGACCTCCCCTTATATTATCCGCTTAACGACAATGCTTACAGTATTGATGCCAATGATGTGGATGGAGATGGCAAAACAGACCTGGTTGTTGGCTATAGCCATGCAGGCACTTGTTTTTCAGTAGCAAGAAATACCAGTACCGGGGGAAATATTTCTTTTGCCCTAAGGGTGAATTATGCTTTTGGAACGGTACCCGGCGGTGCCGGTAATGTAGGCGATGCCAATAAAATTATTGTGGCAGATATTGACGGAGATGCCAAACCGGATGTACTTTCCCGGAGCAGGTTCTTTGATCCTTTTCTTATTTACAGGAATACCAGTGTGCCCGGAAGCATCAGCTTTGCAGCTAAAACTGTCATTCAATCCAACCGCATCTTAACCATAGCAAATGGCTATTTTGATTTTAAAGTGGCAGATTTTGATGGTGACAGCAAAAAGGATATTGTGTACGTGGCATCCGATTCTGCCCACCTTTCCTTTTACAGGAACACTTCTGTTCCGGGTACTATTAGTTACGGTGTAAAAGTGGATGCAGAAGGTGGTTATCACGCCACTAATATGGCTGTGAATGATATGAATGGAGATGGCAAACCAGATGTGGCGGCTGTGTATGCAGATACTGCAATGATCCTTAAAAATAACAGTACAGCAGGTAATATAGTGATGGCTTTAAGGAAGATGTTCTGGACCGGCCAGTATCCATCGCAGGATATTACACTGGCTGATATTAATACTGACGGCAAAGCTGATATTATTGTGAGTGGTACAGATGTGAACAATAATGACAGAAATAAAACAATTATCCTGGCTAACATTATTGGTGATACAGCATCTGTATCGCTTTGTAATTCTGCCGACAGTACCATATTGGAAACGGGTAGTTACGGTTCATTGTATCAATGGCAATTAAATACGGGTAATGGTTTTGAAAATATTACTGATGATGCCAACCATATTGGTGTGAATTCTTCTGAATTGGTAGTGAGAAATCTTGCTTCCTCAATGTATGGTTATCAGTACCGGTGTGTGGTAGATAATATCAATGGCAGCATACAGGTTTTAAAATTTACAGTTAAATGGACGGGTAATTTCAGCAATGTTTGGGAAAACCCCGGTAATTGGCAATGTGGGCAGTTGCCAGATGCCAATACAGATGTGATACTTGGTTCCAATGCATTTGTAACCCTCAACTCCAATGTTAGTATAAGAAGCCTCCAGGTGGCACCTGGTGGTTATTTAAGGTTGAGTGCAGGGTTTAATCTTACAGTATCGCACTAAAGACGAGAACCCGATAAAACTATTTACCCAGTTCCAACACCGAACAAAATTTATATTCAAAATGTGTAGTCACTTTTATACCAGCTTTTTTGTATGCAGGCAAAAGGCACATTTTCCGGTGAGCCAATGATTCAATACCGCTATCTATAAGCCACTGCATGGCTATATGTTTTGCTTCGCCACTGCCGAAATAAAGGCATTCCCCATAGTTTCGCTTAGTACAGTTAACACGCTCATGCGGCTTGCGTTTATTTTTTGATATTTCATCGCTGTAGCATTTGGCATCATCATATAAAAGATCATCTGGCTGCAAAGCATTACAAGATTGTTTGGTGGATAATTCTTTTAAAAGGCTGCTTTTGTAACCAGTAAAATTCTTGTCTTCTATACCGGGCAGGCCTTCGTAATTTTTAAGTTCTTTTTCTGCAAATTCTACAGGGTACAGCCTGCAAAGATTGATGTACTTTATCACTTCCTTTTCTGTATCGCTCAGCCGGTATTCATCAAAAAATGTATTGGCTTTTTGCAACTGCTCATCTGTCCATTGCTGGCAAAAACAATTGGCAGTAAAAAGCAGCAATGTGCAAAGCGACATAAACGATTTCATGATTATAAAATTAATCAATGTACGGCAGAGATAATAAAAAGGATTTATCATATCATCTTAAATATTAAATTTGACAGTATAACCAACTACACTGTATGGCTGAAATTAACCGCATAGCAAAACTGTTTGCCGACCTGCAACATGGTGATTGCTGGATCGGTACCAACTTTAAAGAAACATTGTATGGAGTAGATGCAACCATGGCTGCAAAAAATATCAGCAACCATACCAACAATATCTGGCAACTGGTATTTCATTTGACTTACTGGCGTACCAGCGTTATCAACCGCTTAAACGGCAGCCTTGAACCGCCGCCATTTAAAGACTTTGCTTTGCCTGATGACCTTACTGAAGAAAACTGGAAACAAACAATGCAGGATTTTGAAAGTGCATATCACCAGTTGAGAAGTACCATTCTCAATTTTAAAGCAGATAATTTAGACAGTCCTTCTCCAAGGCCGGAACAAAGTTATTATCAATTAATAATGGGTTGCCTGCAGCATGATGCTTATCATTTGGGACAAATTGTGATCATCAAAAAAACAGTGGATAAAAAATTAGTACTATAAAAAACGGCTTGCAGTATGGCACACTGCAAGCCGGTGATCAACCTGTAATAAACAAAATTTAATTTCCTGCCTTAATTATCTTCAACGATTGTGTATTGCTGCCCTGTATTACTTTTAATATATAAATACCAGGTGCAAAGTTGCTGCCAAAACTATACCTGCTGTTGCCGGTGCCTGCAGTTTGATAAACCAATCTTCCTTCAAGTGAATATACCTGCATTGTTATCCTGTCGCTGCCGGTTCCCTGCAGTACCACACTAAATGTAGTTGTTGATGGATTTGGATAAGCATTTATAGTGAATGTCTTTTTCTCAATAATTACATCAACTGCTGCAGGTCTTGCTTTTTCAGTAGTTGCTGCAGAATCTTTATTCCCTGTAACTATGCTTTCCATTTGCAATGAAGTATCTAAAGCAGCAGCAGTGGCTACCTTTTCAGTTGCATCCTCTCCTTTTTTTATACTGAATGTTGTAGAATCTGTAATAGTTGAATCAGTTGCCGCAGAATCCGCTGCCATTCTTGCCAATACAACAGTTGGGTCTTTTACCAAAATAACAGATGTAAATGGCTGCAATGATACTGTAGTATAGCTCACCCCGTTTACATCAAAGTAAGTGCCGCCTAATGCAACTGTTTTAACCACTTTTGTTGGATTATACTCAAACCGGAGTTGTGCCGCTGGATCATAACTTGTAGCTGTAACCTCATAAAACTCCAGGTTATCAACATAAGTTACACCAGACATTTGCTCCAGTTCTATTACAAAACTGGCGCCTGCTTCTGTAGTTGGTGCATTAAAGAAGAACTCGTGATCTTTTCTTCCAATAACAAAAGATTTTACCTGTGTGGGTGCCAATGCTGTATTGGGAGAAGCAGACTTCCTGATATATGCCCTTACAACACCCTGGTTGGTGGTGCCATAAGTACTAAAGCGAAGCACATATTTTTTTGCAGCACTAACGGAACCGATTGTACCAATAATGCTGGAGTACCTGTTGGCCGCAGGAGTTGAAAAACTGACTTTAAGCGATCCGCCGCTTATTTTACCCGTACCATCCCAAAGACCTAAAGTACCAGTACCATAAACAGAAAGGCCGGAAATAAGGCTGTTAAAAAGCCCGTTGGTAAATTTATTTGCACCTACAATACTGTTGATGGTATATTCCTTTACTGCTTTCACCGGCTTTTTACCATTAGGATCTTTACCACTTAATGCCCTCCATGCTTCAAAAGAGTAAGGAGAAGTTTGAATAAGACTACCACCTTCTGTAGCATAAAATTCAGTATAAAAACCAGTAGCATTAGCCATATTGTAAGTGTTGCTGTCGATGGCACCTACATTCGTAAGTAATGAAGTAACCGTGCCGGCAGTGGGCTGGTTCATACCAGTATTAACATAAGAAAAGGCACGTTGTGTACTTTTTGTGGGATATAAAATATTTTTCTTAACAGTAAGGTTCCGTATAATACCCATACTGGCCCAGCGTATGATACTTACTGCATTAAGATTATTATAAGATGTATTGCCGCTGATCGTTACAGTTTGTGCAGTACTGGTATGGATACCGTTTTTAGCATTACTAAACACAGTATTATTAAGCACATTTACATTCATTGTCCTTCCATCCAGGTAAATACCACTGGCATATCTCGTTGATGAATTTCTTCCATCAGGTGCACCCATCCCGTTCATTACAATGTTATTGCTTATTGTTCTGTTAGTATAAGTTTTGCCAGGTGCTGCATCTGTACCTGATTGATAGGTATAAATACCACCAGCATCATCTTTTATACAATCAAAATAATTTACCACATTGTAGCGGATGTTTACATTGCTGCCCTGGAAGTCGATACCTGCATAGCCGGTTGTATCTACCGTGTTATATTCAATTAATAAATTATTGGCATTGGCTGTAATAGCTTTATATGAATTCCCATTGCTCAATCCCATACCAGGCAATGTAGCAGTGTTCTTTATTGAACAGCCCCTTATTGTAACATAGTTTCCAAGACTGGTGTTGGTATTAAACGCATTGCTGAGACAATTTTTTGCGGTGCAATTTTCTATCAGCAGGCTGGAGCCAGATGTAAAATTGATCGCCCCCACGCCTTCATTGGCAAAATCGCAGTTTTGAATATTAATATAACTGGCCGATGCAGCATTAATGGCATAACCATTTGCCCCTTCAAAAGCTATATTATTAATGTTGATATAATTCTTGCCGGAAATAATAAGCAGTGTATCAAGACAACTTACTTTAACCGTGTAAGCCGATGGTGATGCAGTGCCAAAATACATCTGTATGTATTTTGTACTGGTTTTATAATACCACTCCCCAAATTTATCAAGTGTACGGGCATCATTTTGTATAAAATAACCAAAGTTATTGGTACCCGTGTAAGTGGAACTGTTAGTATTAGTGAAAGTAAGTTTGCCGCCGCTGTGTGCAGTTATCTTTCCACGGTCAAGCACCCATAATTTTTTTCTTACCACTACATCAGCACCCGTCCAGTTGGTGGTACTGGTTAGTTGGTTATCTGTAATAGAAGTAGCCCCGGAAAAAGTTTCATAACTAAGATAACCCCCGGCAGCTGCATCACTGTTGGGATAACGGCCTATGGCCTGTGGCACATTACCTAATGTTACCATATTTAATGTGCTTTTAGCACCCGGTATATACGCCTGGTAAACGCCTGTGCTTACTGTTGCCCATGAAGTAGCCGTTACAAAACCTGTGATAACCGGTTTGTTACCTGTGCCATAAGCGCTTATAATAATTGGTCTGCCGCTTGAACCAGCTTTACTAACCACTAAAGCACCATAAAAAGTATCTCCTCTCCTGAAAAGGATACTGTCTCCGGCAACAATAACGCTGAAAGCAGAGTTGACCTTTGAAATGGTTTGCCATGGTGTGGATGATGATGTGCCGTTATTAGCATTGTTCCCATTGGCAGCTACATAATAGTTTTTTGCAGATGTGGTGGCAGTTGTAAAAAAAAGAAATACAACGATGTTCAGTAGATAAGTCTTCATTTATTTTGGATTTGTTTGTTTAATAATCGTCTTCAAAAAAGTTATAAGTACAGGCAAAAAATTGCTGTTATGAACATTTGCATATTTGCAAAAGGTCATTTACTTCTGTTATGATGCACAGCATTAACTGTAAGCCACAACAGCTTTAACTATTGATTTTGATTAACTGTGATTGAGGTGTATTGGGGAAAAATTATACCGGGATAAAAAAACATTGGCCGGATAAATTGCTGACAGGCAGTTTTCAAACAACATGCCAAACAATAAAATAATCCCTGAACGAAAAAGATTTTATCAGTTTTGTGGAAAACATGTTGCTATTAATGAAAATAAATTTTGATGCAAGCGTTTGCAGGATTTATTTGTAGAATTTGTACTACAATTTGAGAAAATAAAATTTGAGTGAAAGCTAAGTACTTTTTCTATTGTGCAGGAACAAATAAATTTGGTTCTTTGCATCAGAATTTACCCGCTATAGCAAGGTAGCTTCAAGTTCTTTGGCAACTGTATTTATCCAAATGATTTTTTTATGAAGAACCATTTATATTTAAAGTCCAGGTTATTGTCCAGTTAAACTTTTGTGAAAAACCATATTTATTAAAATCCATAATTACAGAAACAGTTCGCTAAAAAATATTAACACCCTGAAACCACAGCCTTGCATATCCCTATAACCAGCAAGTCATTTAGTATGCTTATTGAATAATGTCACCGGTGTAATGCCGGTGATTTTATTTTTGATAAGATGAAACCGCCGCAAGCACTTTATCAAAAACCGGAGCACACCAACTTATCGTCTCATCTTTTTTAAACCAGGTCATTTGCCGCTTGGCATACTGCCTTGTATTTGTCTTAATAGTTTCCAATGCCTTTAGCAAGTTTATTTCCTTGTCAAAATAAGGGAAGAGTTCCCTGTAGCCAACCGTCTGCAACGCATTCAGGTGCTGGTATGGTAACAGCGCTCTTACCTCTTCTTCCAAACCATCCTGCATCATTATATCAACACGTTTATTAATGCGTTCAATCAATTCCGGCCTTGGCAATTCAATCCCTATTTTAATAATGTCAAAATCACGGGGCTTTTTTTTCTTTGAATGAAAATCTAGTATTGATCTGCCGGTTGACATTTTCACTTCCAGTGCCCTCATCATCCGCTGTGGATTAAATATTTCCCCCACGCTAAAATATTTTTCATCATACTTTTTCACTTCGTCTCTTAACCATTCAATGCCATTATTATTATAATTGGTAATAATAGTTGTTCTTACAGAAGCATCCACTTCCGGTACTTCGTCAATGCCATCACAAAATGCCTTTACATACAATCCTGTGCCGCCAACCATTACTGCCATTTTATTTTTCGAAAAAACAGCACCTGCTTTTTCCAACGCATACTGCTCAAATATGGCTGCATTTACAGTATCATGTATTGAATGTGAATTGATAAAATGATGTTTTACGGCTGTCAATTCTTCTGCAGAAGGTTTTGCCACACCAATGTTTAATTCTTTAAAACACTGGCGGCTGTCGCAGGAAATAATTTCGGTAGAAAAATGCCGGGCAAGCTGAATGGCGATAGCTGTTTTGCCAACCGCAGTTGGGCCAACAATGATGATGCAGGTGTTCTTCATATTTTGAAAGGCTTGTAAAGAGCCGTTACAATAAAAAACAAAAAAAGCCTAAATAAATCAGGCTTTGTATTAATAATTAATTTTTACTTTTCTAAAATTCCTCCCCTGCTTCCTCTGTGCCGGCTTCTTCTGTTTCGCCTTCACTGGTTGCATTGCCATCTTCATCTTCCTGGCTAAAGCCTTCCAGCATAGCTGCAGAAGTCAGGTCATATTTCTCTTCCATTTCTGCCAGGCGGCTGTCAACAATACCCTTGGTGCCATACTGCGGCGGTGCTATACCTTCGGAGCGTACACAACCGGGGTAAGTCATCTTTTTATTTTCTTCCTTATCCACATTTATCAATTCCACCCTGAATGTCCACAGTTTATTAAAGTCGTACACATAAATAAACTTTTGGTTAGGGTCTTTTATTTCTGAACCCAATGCAATATCTGCCATTATCAACGGATCTACCTTGTAGTCTTTA
This sequence comes from Bacteroidota bacterium, assembly GCA_040385725.1. GTDB lineage: Bacteria > Bacteroidota > Bacteroidia > Chitinophagales > Chitinophagaceae > Ferruginibacter. Next base: position 13,113 of record JAZKGV010000183.1, read on the forward strand.
TCATCATATTTTTCCAATGATATTTCCCTTCCCCTCACCCATTTGTCGTTGCTGCGGTAAAAAGTGGCTTTATGCTTACTGTCGAATTCGTAGCTTTTTAAAACGATGCCGTGCAGGTCTGCAAATGTTTGAGTATGACGTACCACCACATCCCGGTAAATACTATCATCATCTTCCCAATAAACCCTGAATTTTAATATTGCCATAAAACGAAATTAGGGATTACAAATGAAAATGGGAAAATTACGATGGAAGAAATACCATCCCGGCTTACCGTGTGCCGGTAAACCCGATTTTGCTATATCGAAAAGCCTCCATATTGAACTTATTACTCTTTGCCCCCTGCTCTTTTTTACTCAACATATTTCAGTTAATTTGCCGCCTTATTATTTAAACAGATTTCATGAAAAATTTGAGCTTTAAAAATATAGCGCCACACCTGATCGCTGTTGTGGTGTTTTTAATTGTAACTTTTATTTTCTGTAAGCCCGCCCTTGAGCCTGGTGTGGTACTGCAGCAGGGCGATATTACTGCCGTAGAAAGCATGAAGCACCAGAGCGACCTGTATAAAGAGCAACACGGTGTATATCCTTTATGGATAACCAGTATGTTCAGCGGAATGCCTGCCTACAACGTAATGTTTGAAGGGCCTGTTTCCCCGTTTACTTATATTGATAAAGCAATGCAATTGTGGCTTCCCAAACCACTTAATGTTTTCTTTTTGTTCAGCATTTGCTTTTACATTTTTTGCATGTGTGTACGCATAAGGCCGTATGTGGCCATATTTGCCAGCCTGGCATTTGCATACGCCACTTACAACCCGATTTTAGTAGTGGCAGGTCATGATACCAAACTGCTGGCAATGGCTTATGCTCCCGCATTGATAGGGTCCATCATAGTGTTATTTGAAAAACAATACCTGAAAGGATTTATTCTTACGGCACTGTTTGCAACACTACACCTGATACAAAACCACCAGCAGATAAGTTATTATGTATTTATCATCCTGGGTTTTATGACGGTGGCTTACCTGGTACGCTGGATAAAAGAAAAAGACTTTGCACATATTGGCAAGGCTGGTGCCATTGTAACAAGTGCTGCAGTGATGGCGGTAGCTATAAATTCAATCCTCATTTTACCGGTGTATGATTATGCCAAAGACAGTAAACGGGGAGGACAATTGATAATGGACAGGAAAGGCGGCACAAACAAGCCGGCAACTGATAAAAATAAAACAACCGGGCTGTCTATTGATTACGCCTTTCAATGGAGCAATACAAAATCAGAAGGGCTCAACGTAATGTTTCCAGGCATCAATGGCTATGGTGCTTATGTTTCGCAAAGGGAAGGTGAATATAATATCTATCCAAGGCTTGATGATAATTCTGCCGTGGCAACTTATTTATCAGAAAAATTAAATGTACCGGGAGACCAGGTTGAAAATTTAGTCTCTAATATTTCCACCAGCTTATACTGGGGCGACAAACCCGGCACTACCGGCCCGGCTTATCTTGGTGCTGTTGTGTGTTGCCTGTTTGTATTGGGCATGTTCTTTGGCGATAACAAACATAAATGGTGGATATTGGCAGCCAGCATTACAGGTATTATTCTTGCCATGGGCAAAAGCCTCCCTTCAATAAATAATTTTCTTTTTGAGCACCTGCCGCTGTATAACAAATTACGTACCCCTGAAATGTCGATGGTGATACCACAGTTCTTATTTCCCATGCTTGCAGTAATGGGTGTACAAAGAATAATTGATGGTAACTATACAGATGGTGCAAAGAAACTGAAACTCACGGCTATCACTATGGCAATAATCTTTGCAGTTGCCGGGGCATTGTATTTCAGTTTTGATTACAGCAAAGAAAACAAAACAAGAACAAGGGAATTTAATTCCATCGTTGCGGTACAGGACAGCTCAACCAATGGTAAACTACAGTTGCTTAGTGAAAAAGAACAGCCGCTTGCAGATAACCAGTTGTATGAAAACTTTGTGTACCAGGCAAAGGGTGATACAAAAATTGCAAAAGATATTTTAGATGCCCTGCATAAAGACAGGGAAGCTTTATTGAAAGGCGATATTGTGAGGGCCTTTATATTTGTACTGCTCACACTTGGCCTTATCGGTTTATTCATTTACAAAAAGATAAACAATGTTGTATTGCTGATTGCATTACCACTACTGGTATTATTTGACCTGGTACCTATTGGTACGCATTACCTTAATGAAAAAAGTTTTGAAACAGCAGGCAATTATAAAGCAAATGAATTTACTGCAAGTCCGGCTGATGAAAAAGTACTACAGGATAAAGACCCCAACTACCGTGTGTTTGACATGAGCGGTGGTGATCCTTTCCAGGATGCAAAGCCTTCTTACTTCCACAAATCAATTGGTGGTTATCACCCTGCTAAAATTGGTATTTATGATGACCTGGCTGCCTACCAGTTGAATGGCAATCTCAACACAGCTGTTTTAAATATGCTGAATGCAAAATATATTATTCAAAGCACACCCGACAGGAAGAGCAAAACAGCCTATCCTAACCCAGGCGCTTTGGGCAATTGCTGGTTTGTAAAAGGCGCTAAGTTTGTGAATGGCCCTGCAGAAGAAATGAAAGCGCTGGATAATTTTGAACCAAAAGATACAGCGGTGATAGATAACAGCTTTAAAAATATTGTTACCGGTTTTGTTGCGCCAGACAGTGCAGCTACTATCAAACAAACCAGTTTTGATAACATGGAAATAAAGTATGAAAGCAACAGCAGCACTGCCAACCTTGCTGTATTCAGCGAAGTGTATTACCGTGACTGGAAAGCATATATAGATGGAAAAGAAGTGCCCGTTGCAAAAGCAAACTATGTACTGAGGGCACTGGTGATACCTGCCGGCAAACACGCTATTAACTTTAAGTTTGAACCAAAAGTGTTTAACACAAGCTATATCGTTTCAAAATATGCAAACTGGTTGTTGTTAGCAATACTGGTGGTTTTTACATTTATGCTGTTCAAAAACAGCAGTGATAAAAAAAATGTGGATGCTTAAACTATTTTTAATAAGACCATTTTGTTGCTGGTAAAAAAAGAGCACGTGCTATCAGTTTTAGTAAACATAGTAAGCTATCAATTGAATGGATATTTCTATCATAATAATTAACTACAAATCAACAGCACTGGTACTTGACTGTATTGAAAGTATTTACAAGCATACCAAAGAACACCGCTTTGAAATTATTTTAGTTGACAATAACTCAGGCGATAATTGCCAGCAGGAAGTACAAAACAAATACCCTGAAACAATATGGTTGCAAATGGGCTACAATGCCGGCTTTGGCCGTGCCAACAATGCAGGTTTCGACATTGCAAAAGGCGAATTTGTTTTGTTGTTAAATGCAGATACAGTGATATTGGATGGCGCCATTGATAAGTGCTGCCATTTATTAAAAAAACATCCCGAAGCTTCCGGTGCTGGTGTGCAGCTTCTTCACCCGGATCTGAGTAACCAGATATCAGGAGCCTACAATATAAAAGGTGGTTTAAATTCATTGCTTCCACTACCCTACACCGGCGAATTGGTACGATGGCTGGGTTATGCTTCTAAATCGAAAGTGCCCAGCATAACACATTTTGATGACGCTACAGACATAGACTGGATAGTAGGTGCATTTATTATGGTGAAGAGAAACGCACTTGATAAAAGCGGTTATTTTGATCCGGATTTCTTTATGTATTCTGAAGAAATTGAATGGTGCCACAGGCTGCAGAAAAATGGCAGGCTGCTTCTTTTTTCCGAACCTAAAGTAATACACCTGCTTGGCGGCACCAGCAACGATTATTATAAAACCACCGAGAATGAAAACGGAAGAAATGTATGGAATAAAAAAGGCCGGCAAATAATTGTATCAAACATGCTCCGCATAAGAAAACAGATGGGCCTTTTCTGGTTGTCTGTAAATGCCGGTGTTTATCTTTTTAATATACCTGTTTTTTTTGTGTGCCTGCTTTTTGATAAGCTGATACATTTTGGCAAAGCAAAATTTTCATGGGCTGATTTTGGTGGATATGTAAAAAATATGCTTACGCTTGCCAGCTTACTGCCAAGAATGATCATACACAAACCTTACTTCTATAAAGTTTCATGAATAAAAAAGGAGTGATTAACCGGCCACCGATAACTGGATTAACAAATATATTTGCAAACCTGCAAAACACTAGTGCTGTAGTAGCAGGCACTCAGTTTAAACACATTTGGAAACATGATTAAATGCAATATTTGCGGAAGCGACACCACACAGATAGAAGTGCAGGAGCAAATGCTTGGGCTTAAAGAAAAGTTTATGTACAGCCAATGTATAAACTGCGGCCATGCGCATATAGATAATATTCCTGCAGATATGGCAAAGTATTATAACAGCCGGGAGTATTACAGTTTCAGTAACAAAAACAGTTTCACTGAAAACAATGTTGGAAATGGAGGAATAAAAACCTCACTAAAAAAACTTTTCCAGGCAATTGGCGCAAAAAAAAATCTTCTTTACTCAGCAGCGCTTAAAGCATTCCTTACTATCAGGAATGTAAAAAAAGAAATGACAATACTCGACTATGGCTGTGGAGCCGGGCAATTTGTAAAAGAACTTGTGGAGATGGGATTTACAAATGCAAGAGGCTATGATCCATTTCTTCCGGAAAATATTTCACTTAATGGCGAACTATACCTGTCAGGTGATCTGTCGCTTTTTAAAAATACGTACTGGGACCTTGTTACTTTAAACCATGTATTTGAACATGTTTACGACCCTGTGCAAACATTAAAAGACATCCACAAAATAATGCCTGTTGGTGGAAAGCTTTTATTACGTTTCCCGGTTATTGATTCTTTTGCCTTTGAAAAATACAAAGAGAACTGGGTACAGTTTGATGCACCAAGACATATCAACCTCTTTACAAGAAAGAGCTTACGGATGGCTGTATCCCAGGCAGGAGGTTACCAGGTTGAAAACCTCTATGATGATTCATTTCACTTCCAGTTTACTGGTAGTGAGTTATACCTGCAAAAACTCTCATTAAAACCTGTAGACAACAGTTTTAAAAAAAGGCTCCTTTCACCAGACGCTTACCGGTATCATTTTCTTGCCAAAAAATTAAATAAACAAAATAAAGGTGACCAGGTAGTTGTGATACTGGAAAAAGTATAACAGGATCACAACACACAGCTATTTACAATGGAATTATCAATCGTCATAATCAACTACAACACGTTTCAGCTTACCTGCAACTGCATTGCTTCTTTAAAAGAAAAACTGCTGGATGTTGACTATGAAATTATTTTGGTGGATAATGCTTCCGTTGAATGCAATGCTGACCTGTTCAAAGAAAAATTCCCTTTTATCAATCTTATTAAGAGCTCCACTAACACTGGTTTTACCGGTGGCAATAACATGGGTGTGGAAGCTGCCAAAGGAGAATATCTTTTATTACTCAACAGTGATA
>JAZKGV010000184.1:0-5185 GCA_040385725.1 Bacteroidota bacterium
TGATGATACCCTCACTGTACCCCAGTCATCAGACTCTATCACCACAATCTTCCTGCTGCTTTTCCATCCCCGGATATTCAAAAGGTTACGGGTAAAATTTTTTTTCAGGCCCATTAATAACAACCGGTTATTTAATAAGATCGTTTAGTGAAAAGTTATAATTTGTAAAGATGGCCAATATCGGGTTGCCTAATACTGTTGTAAGGCTTATTGAATACAATCCTGTTCTTAAAGAAACCAAACAATACAGCAACAATGCCGGCGCTGCAAAAAGTATTGCCTTGCTTACATATTTTTCATGTTGCTGGTTTTGCAGGTAAAATAATATTGCTGCAACTGATATCAGGCAGGAAATCATTAAGAACCGGGCACCTGCTGGGAGAGAACTCATGATATTGCCAAAACCAAACATAAGAAGCCCGAAGCAATAAGCACTTAACAGCCATTTGTTGGCAATCAGTTTAGAGCGGGCAAACATAAACATTACAATCAATATAAGACTGACGCCATTGTACAGTGCAGGAAGGTAATAAACAACATACCAGTTTTGCACAATACTATCTTCAGCAGGTGCCACGTACGATGCTCCTTCATTGTCACTATCCCTCACCTGCCGGTATTCATTTACCGTTTCTTCATTCCTGTAAGTTTTTGACCGTTCCAGGAAAACCTCCGAAAGGTTGGCCTCAAGAAAATTGTTTAGCTCGGTAATACTAATATTTGAAAGGAACACGGATATTATAAAAAAGCCAAAATAAAAATACAGCCTGTTGCCTGCGGCGAGATATATAAGCAGTATCAATATGGGGAACAGAAATGAAAAGTGAACCAATACTGAAGAGAAGCATATTATAAGACCCTTCTTTTTCCCTTCAAACAAGTATGGTAGCAGCCCATAAAGAAAGATATGCACCGCCGTGTTGAACCTGAAACCGTTGATATTCCAAAAGGGGTTTATGAGAAAAAAAACTGTGAGCAACAATATGGTAACCCATTTGAGCCTGCCCGTAAACCTTTCAAGCACATACCAGAAATTACGGGTGAAGAAGAAGCCGAATATAAAACCGTAAACAGCTGTAAGCACAGCAGGGCTGTCTGTAAACCTGGAAACGATTGTAGCAATAATTGTCCTTACCACATCTGCTTCGCCACTCTCTTTAAAGAAGGCAACAACCTGGTCAACGCTAAAATCTTTCTTGTACATCTCCCTCAACTCTTCCACATACCTGATGATATCACTATCGGTGCTCTCTTTTCCTACGGCGAAAGTGAAACCGTAAAAAACAATAAAAGCCCACACTATATTTTTTGCCCATGCAGATTTATAGCCCCTGATGGCCATTATCATTGAGATAAAAGGGAAAAGCACAAATAAAAACCAGTGCGAATCTGACCCTTGCATTTTCTTCCTGGTTGTTACCTGCATAGTGATAGGAATTTTTTTGTTACATTTTCAATCCTGAAGCGGTCCATGCTGGGATAGCTAAAGCCGTTAGCATAGTTTGCCGTAAAAAATTCGTCCACTACTTTTGTATCAGGTTCGTTATTACTTAATGAAAGTATCGGCCTTCCGGAAAGATAGTAATCAATTAATTTACTTGGTGCCTGCTGGGCAGGGTCGAAACCTATATTGACAAGAAAATCCATTTTAGAAAGCTCTTTTATCAATGCTTCCCTTGGCAGGTAATCCCTTGTTTCAATTTTATCACCGAGCTTTTCTTTGTATGGCTGCAATATATCTGGTGTACGGGTAAAAGCAATAAACTTAAAATCCTTACCGGTGCTGATAATATAATCCAGTAAAGGGCCGGGGTTTCTTGTAGTGCGGATAAATACACCTGCAAAAGCAAATGTTGGCACCCGGTTATTTACCACGGCATCTTTTACCTGCACATCTTCAAACCTGAAGCCCTGCGATATTTCCACTATCTTATTCCTGAACTCCGGGTAATAATTCACCTTCATGTGTATGTGTGGTATCGCAATCACATCTGCCCTGCGGCAAAACATTTTTTCTACATATTTAAAATAAAATGCTTTACCAAAACTATCATGCTTTACGACGCCCATATATGCATCACCGCAATCTGCCACCCAGGTTTTTGCAATGCGATGGCTTTTTGTTCTTGCCCATGCCACTCCCCAGTGAACCGGGTGTGGTACTGCCACAGAGATTAGCAGATCATAACCCGTTTCCTTTTTCAAAGCTTTCTTCACTTTGAACATCAGTTCGATATCCGGGTATTCTAAAAACATCAGCGTAAGCCTTATCAGCACACGTTTAATAAAAAATGTTACCCGGTTATTATTGGTGAGTGTAAAATTTCTAAACTTCAGTTTGCCCAGGTCTTTTAATGTAAAGCCATATTCTTTCGCTAACGGTTGTTGATGTTCATCATCCTTTAATGTATATAAGGTTACATCATGCCCTTCCCTGCACAGTTGCTTTACTAACTCAGTGGTACGAAATGACCTTGGGCTGTTTTCAGGGTAAAAGGATTTACTTACAACCAATATTTTCTTTTTCTCCATTAAATCTTAAATAATTGCCTTTGCTATCAACAAGCCTGCATCGCCATTTCCATATAACGGCTTACTGAAAATATCCATTCCTGTATTGAGTGATTTTTTTATTGCCGCTTCAATTTTGCTTTCATCAGCACCGGTTAAAATATTGGCACCACATTCCACCAGCTCCACCCATTCTGTTTCATCCCTCATGGTTACACAAGGAGTTTTATGAAAATATGCTTCCTTTTGCACGCCGCCTGAATCTGTTGCAATTATAGCAGCATGTTTTTCCAACATAATCATATCCAAATAACCTATTGGGTCAATAATACTCACATTTGATGGCAAAGTAATGCTAAACTCCTGCAACCTTTTTTTGGTACGTGGGTGCATGGGCAATATTACAGGCATACTGCTTTTTGCAAGGCCGTTAAATATCTGCTGCAGCCTGTTTTTATCATCTACATTTTCGGCACGGTGCAGTGTGGTGAGAATATATTTTTTTGATTGCAGTGATAATGTTGAAAGTATATTGCTTTGCTGTTCTGCTTTGCCGGAATAATAAAGCGCCGCATCATACATCACATCTCCCACCTGTTGAATTTTATTTTTATCAAGTCCTTCTGCCAACGCATGACTGGAGGCGGTGGATGTTGGTGTAAATAAAATGTCTGCTGCATGATCGGTAAGGATACGGTTGATCTCTTCCGGCATTTTTTTATTGAAAGAACGAAGGCCTGCTTCCACATGGGCAACTGGTATATGCAATTTTACAGCTGCCACCGCACCCGCAAATGTAGAATCTGTATCGCCATACACTAATACAAGTGATGGTTTTTCTTCCAACAGTACCGCCTCAATTTTTTCCATCATACGGCCTGTGTTTTGCCCATGTGTGCCGCCGCCAACACCTAAATGAAAATGTGGTTTGGGAATATCCAGTTCTTCAAAAAAAATATCGCTCATGTTGGCATCAAAGTGCTGGCCGGTATGAATGATCTTTTCTTCTGCTGTTGTGTCAAATGTTTTTAACGCTCTTGATACTACAGCTGCTTTTATAAACTGCGGCCTTGCACCAACAATGGTTACTATTTTTGTTTTAGCCATAAATTTTTTTGTGAAACAAATAGAGGAGAAAAATTATGCTGCCTTGAATTCAAATCTCTTATACAGGCGCTAATGGAGTTTGTGATCCCCTTTCTGAATTATCCTTTTATATAAACCACTCCATCTTTCATTGTATAAATATCTTGCGTATGAGGACATGTATATTCACCATCTCCTTTTACAGGCAGATCAATTCTTTCACCAAAGCGGCTCATCCATCCAATTTGTTTTGCAGGCACACCTACCATTAATGCAAAGGCTGGTACATTTTTATTGATAACACTTCCGGCACCTACAAAAGCATATTCACCAATAGTAACACCACATACAATGGTACAATTAGCACCAAGTGTGGCTCCACGTTTTACCAATGTATCCCTGTATTCATCTTTTCTTGTAACAGCACTTCGTGGATTATAAACATTGGTGAACACCATGCTTGGCCCACAAAACACATCATCTTCTAATGTTACATTATCATACACAGAAACATTGTTCTGAATTTTTACATTGTTGCCGATAATAACTGCATTGCCGATAAAAACATTTTGACCCAGCGAACATTTTTTTCCAATAACAGCCTTGCTGCATACATGCACCCAATGCCATACCCTTGTACCCTCGCCTATTTGAGCACCCTCATCGACAATAGCTGTTTCATGTTTTGAGTAGTTCATCTTATTTTTTTAAGAATGGATGATAATCACCTGTTAATCCCAAAGGCGTTTGAGTGCGGATGCTGCCAACAGTTTCAATAGCCACACGATTGGCTTCTAAGCCAAAACCGCCGCCACTTAAAATATCTTCATAAATTCTTGTATGCAGGTCTGTGAAGCCATCAGAAAATTCTATTTCTCTTTCGTTCATAGTGAGGGAACGATAAGTACGCTTGCCTGCTGCCAGCATTTCTGCAGGAATATCATTTGCATCTACAGATAAAAACCAACGCACCCTTGCTTTTTCATATTCTAAAAATCCACCTGCTTTAAAATCATCTCTGTAGTGTAATTTATTATCGATCAATTTTCCAAATACAAAATGCAACATATCGTAAAAGTGTACCCCAATATTGGTAGCAACGCCACCAGATTTTTTTGAATCGCCCTTCCAGGAAGTAAAATACCATTTGCCCCTTGAAGTGATGTATGCAAGATTAACATCGAACTTGGTTCCGGCTGGTGCAGCTTCCACTTCTTTTTTTAAAGCGATGATGGCCGGGTGCAAACGCAACTGTAAAACAGTATGCACTTTTCTGCCGGTATCTTTTTCTATTGCCTGCAATGCATCAATATTCCAATGGTTTAATACAATTGGTTTTTCACAGATAGCATCTGCATTATTACGTAAGGCAAAACGTATGTGTGAATCGTGTAAATAATTTGGAGAACAGATAGACACATAATCAACCGCATGGCCTTCCTGACTGCGGCGTAGTTTATCTATATGCCTGTCGAATCGTTCAAACTCAGTAAAGAAGTTGGCTTCAGGAAAATAACTGTCGATAATGCCAACAGAATCGTTGGGATCGAAAGCAGCGATCAATGTATTGCCGGTATCTTTTATTGCT
>JAZKGV010000185.1:0-2865 GCA_040385725.1 Bacteroidota bacterium
GAATATTAATGAAGTGATGTATGATGTTGGTTATACAGATACAAAAGCATTCCGTACTATTTTCAAACGTATTACCGGATTAACACCGATTGAGTACAGGAATAAATATAATAAGCAGGTGGTGATGGCGTGATGACAAAAGAACTATGCCTGACAATTCAATTTAAAATGAACCGCTACAAAACAACTTTTGAAACCTGGAATAAAATTGCCTCCCTCTACCAGGATAACTTCATGGACCTCAACTTGTACAATGATACTTATGATACATTTTGTAGCGCCATCAAAAAACAAAACGCATCCATTTTTGAGATCGGTTGTGGCCCCGGAAATATTACCATGTATTTACTGGCGAAGCGGCCAGATTTCATTATTGAGGCAACAGATGTATCACCCAATATGATTGAACTGGCAAAGAAAAATGCACCCGCTGCAAATTTTTCTTTGATGGATGCAAGGGAGATACATACCATTATCAAAAAGTTCGATGGCATCATGTGTGGTTTTTGTATGCCGTATTTATCAAAAGAAGATTGTGCAAAGTTGATACAGGATTGTTCCCGTCTTCTCAATAGCAAAGGCATACTCTATTGCAGCGTTATTGAAGGTGATTACAACAACTCCGGCTACGAAAGCGGCAGCAGTGGTGATAAAGCGTACGTTTATTATCACCAGCAGGAATACTTACAGCAATTGCTTACAGAAAATGATTTTCAAAATATACAAACCTTCCGAAAGCAATACCAAAAGAAAGATGGCGCAAGCCAAACGCACCTCGTCTTTATTGCAGAAAAAAAGTTCTCATAATCTTCATTCGTGTCAATTCGTGTTATTAGTGGCTAACAAATCTCTGTTGATCCCCGCCTGAACGGAACGGGCAGGTGTGTATTCCGTGGCTAACAACTTTCCCATACATTTGTAACAGCACTCAATTGCCATACATGAATATCGAACTCAATAAAAATGAAGACGCCATGAAACTGGCCTGGAGCCAGGCGAGGCAGCGCCTTGAAAAAATTTACGAAGGCGGCGGAAAAAAATCAATAGAAAAACAAAGGGAAAGAAACAAACTCACCGCAAGGGAAAGGATTGAATATTTATGTGATAAAGAAACACCGTTTACAGAGATAGGCGCTTTTGCAGGGTATGAAATGTATGCAGCAGAAGGTGGCTGCCCGGCAGGCGGCACTGTTAGCGGCGTGGGCTATGTAAGCGGCAGGCAATGTGTAATTGTTGCCAACGATCAAACAGTAAAAGCAGGTGCCTGGTTTCCCATCACCGGTAAAAAGAATTTGCGGATGCAGGAGATTGCCATGGAAAATCATTTGCCTATTATTTATTTAGTAGACAGTGCCGGCGTTTATTTACCAATGCAGGATGAAATTTTTCCTGACAAAGAACATTTTGGCCGCATCTTCCGCAACAATGCCAAAATGAGTGCGATGGGCATTTCACAAATTGCTGCAGTAATGGGTGCTTGCGTAGCAGGTGGTGCATACCTACCCATCATGAGTGATGAAACATTGATGGTGGAAGGCAACGGTTCTATCTTTTTAGCTGGCCCGTATTTAGTAAAAGCTGCTATTGGTGAGGACATAGACATTGAAACATTGGGTGGCGCAGAAACACACAATGCCATCAGCGGTATTGCCGATTATAAATTTGAAAATGAAAAAGATTGTCTTGACCAGGTAAAAAGAATAATGAGCAAACTTGGTAAAGCAGATAATGCAGGTTTTAATAGAATAGAAAGCAAAGCGCCGGAAAAACCAAAAGACGAGATCTATTCCATACAAACCGAAGGCAATACAAAACCATACAATATGCTTGATTTAATTAAGTGTATTGTTGATGCCGGCAGCTTTGATGAATTTAAAGAAGAGTATGGCAAAACAATTGTTTGTGGTTATGCACGGGTTGATGGTTGGGCTGTGGGTATTGTTGCCAATCAAAGACTGATAGTAAAAAGCAAAAAAGGCGAAATGCAATTGGGTGGTGTTATCTATAACGACAGTGCGGACAAAGCAGCCCGTTTTATTATGAACTGCAACCAAAAGAAAATACCATTGGTGTTTTTGCAGGATGTTACCGGCTTTATGGTAGGCAGCCGCAGCGAACACAGTGGCATCATAAAAGACGGAGCAAAACTTGTGAATGCAGTGGCTAATTCTGTGGTTCCCAAGATCACCATTATTGTGGGCAACAGCTATGGCGCCGGCAATTATGCAATGTGTGGCAAAGCGTATGATCCAAGATTTATCTATGCCTGGCCTTCGGCTAAAATTGCGGTAATGGGTGGAGAACAGGCCGCCAAAACTTTATTGCAGATACAGGTTGCTTCTTTAAAATCAAAAGGCAAAGAAATAACCCCTGAGGATGAAGCCAAATTGCTTAAAGATATCATGGACAGGTATTACAGTCAAACAACTCCTTACTATGCAGCGGCCCGCCTGTGGGTGGATGCCATCATTGATCCTGCCGATACAAGAAAGCTGATTGCAGAGGGAATTTCAGCAGCTAACCACAACAAAACGATTGACGATTTTAAAATCGGTGTTTTCCAAGTGTAATATTTTTTGAAGAAATTGTGAGGATAAAATATCAATAATGGAAACCATTTTACTTTACACCGATGGATCTTCCCGTGGCAACCCCGGCCCCGGTGGTTATGGTGCGTTACTGATATGGGGCAAACATAAAAAAGAATTATCGCAGGGTTATAAACACACTACCAATAACCGTATGGAACTGCTGGCGGTAATTAAAGGCCTTAAAGCAATAACTAAAAGAGAAATACCGGTTACTGTTTACTCCGATAGCCAGTATGTAGTAAATGCTGTTGAAAAAGGATGGCTTGCCAACTGG
>JAZKGV010000185.1:2875-3324 GCA_040385725.1 Bacteroidota bacterium
TAAAGGTGGCAAAAAAAATCCCGACCTGTGGAGGGAGTATTATGAACTGTCAAAACATTTTAAAATAAAATTTGTGTGGGTGAAAGGCCATGCAAATAATCCATACAATAACCGCTGTGATGAACTGGCTACTGCTGCTGCTGACAGTAAGAATTTACTGGAGGATGAAGGCTATGAAGGGAATGTATAAAAAACAGTAGCGTTAACTTTATTTTAAACAAAAACAAACTCATAAAAGAAACAGGGCCTGTGCATCAGCACGGCCCTGTTCTTTTTTATCATTATAAATTCTCTTACTTGATAATTACTTTGAGAACTTTTTCTTCTTCACCTTTTATATGTACAAAATAAACTCCCTGCTGGCGGCCTGAAAGGCTGATCCTTTCATAATGTGGCCCTTCAGTGTAGGTATTGGTTGACCTGTACACAACTTTTCCTGCAACGTCCGT
>JAZKGV010000185.1:3334-3834 GCA_040385725.1 Bacteroidota bacterium
CCACGATTGCAGTTGAAGCGGCATTGCCATTCGCAAAGCCTCGGGCATAAGTTACGCCAGCCACTGAAATAGTTTTAGAAGTGGCTGCAGAAGATCCACAGGCATTGTTTGCTTTTACCGAAATTACCGCAGTCGCTGATGTTGCTGTGTTGAAGTTAACAGTAACATTAGTACTGCTCGTTGATCCTACAAACTTAGCTCCGCCTGTAATGGTCCAGGTATAAGAAGTGGCACCATATATTGCGGCTGTTGAATACGCAACAGCAGTTTGTGTTTTGTTTACAGAAATACTTCCGGTAATAGAGCCTGGTGCCGCTGGCAGCAACGAGATAGCAATTGTTGATGCAGCGCTTGTACCACAACCGTTTTTAGCTTTTACTGAAATGGTGCAGGCATTTGCAACACTTGTACCAAAACATACAGTAATACAATTGCTGGTACCTCCGCTTACAACAGTAACACCTGCAGGTAATGTCCATTCATAAGAACTTGCTCCAGAT
>JAZKGV010000186.1:0-13246 GCA_040385725.1 Bacteroidota bacterium
ATACTGAAAAGTTTTCTCAATCAGCATGGAAAAGTTATGCAGCAATAGTTGGTTATGATAATATAACCATTGGCCAATATGAAACCGATCTGCAGGATGTAAATGGTTATTTATGGAGCTATGGAAACGGCGGTGGCACTTATACTGGTGCTGGTGGGCTTGGCAGCACATTTGATTTTGTAATACGCACCTACCGTACAGTGTTTACTCAATTATTCGGCAGTTATTTTGGTGATTGGGATACACAGGATAATTTTTTAAGAGCAGCCCTTGCATCAGGCGGGCACACACTCACCGGTGTATGGGGTGGCCGGCCACACTGGTTTTTCCATCACATGAGTGCAGGTTTACCCATTGGTTATTCAGAATTACTCACCATGAATAACAGTAGCCTGTATGCTAACACAGGCTATGGCCCCACGATGGTACACATGGGCTTAATGGGCGACCCTTCTTTAAGAAACAGCTATGTAAAACCAATACAGAATCTTACAGTAGTAACCAACCAATCTGCCATTGAAGTGCAATGGCCTGCGGCAGATGATGAAAATATTGAAGGTTACTACGTATACAGAAGTAATTCCATCGATAGTAATTTTATACGGCTGAACGAAAACGCAATAACAAGCCCGGGCTATATAGATACTGCACCGCTTACCGGAAACAATGTATATATGGTACGCATTGCAAAAAAAGACAGCATTATTGTTAACGCTGAATATTATAACAACAGCAGTTACATTAATTTATCACAAGGCGCTTTTGGTTCTGTAAGCACAATAAAAGTGTACCGTTTTACGGGCAATGGAAATTGGGATAATACAAATAACTGGTTAAACAATATCATTCCCCCTTCTGTGTTACCTTATAATTCGGAAATTGTTATTAGCCCGGCTGAAGGTGGCGTATGTATACTGAATGTGCCACAAACAATATCCCCGGGAGCAAAAATTACTGTTGAAAACAACCAGCATTTTATAATAGCCGGTAAGCTAACCATTCAGTAGTTATTGGTTAATGGTTATTAGGCAATGAAAACAGATAGATATTTCTTTGTAACAATAACGAATAACAAATAACCATTAACTAATAACTAAAATAAATTTCCGTTGCACCGTAGCCATAAGCTGCGGTGTATTGGTTTATAAAAGACTTTACTTCTTTTTTTGAACGGAGAATTGCATGTATCTCATCTTTTAATTTCCCTTCGCCAACACCATGTATAACAGTGAGCGTAGGTTGATAATGCGCCACCGCCAGGTCATAAAATTTTTCAAATTCTTTTAACTGCAGGCTTAGTATTTCAAAGTTGGAAAGATGCTTCCAGCTATCAGTAATTTTTTCGATATGCACATCCACGACGCTTCTTGCAGCTGGCATATGTTCCCTGATCCTGCCTGCATCATACACCCTGAAACCAGCAGAGCCTAATTTACCCAGGTCAACTTTTTCTTCTTCTACTTTGTCGGGATATTTATCAAACAACAGGTAAGAAAAAGCTGCTTCATTTTTTTGCTGTAATTCTTCGATCCTTTTGAACAACTGTTTGCCCTTTAATTTTAAAGAAGCTTCGTAGTAAGGCGCTTTCTTTTTATCAGGGGCAGCTAATGAAAACTCAAAATTAAACCGTGGATTATCACTTATATCATCAAACAGCACATCATGCAGGTAAAAATCCTGTTGTGGCAAAATTGTATTGATATGTTCAAAATTGTTTTCACCATTAAAATACAACGTGTATTTAAAATTGAATTGAGTGTTGGTTTGATTGAATAAATGAATTTTAAATTTCTCCACCACATCATCATCAAAAATATCTTTGTCAAATACCGGCAGGAAAGATATAAACACACCTTTATCCTCTCCTGTTTTTGTTTTGATATTTACTTTCTCCTGCTTTACATTGTCAATAAAAATTTTCTTTTTATCCGCTTTTCTTTTTTCGGTAAACATTTTAAAGTAAGGGTAATCGATCTGGTCCAGGTAAGCAGGGAATTTTACGCCTTTCACTTCAATCATCACCATTTGTTCGTTGATAATTTCCAGCACTTTGCCTTCTTCGTCGGTATGGAGTACGATTATTTTATCGCCGGGTTCGTATTTCATTAATTACATCCAGTTTATAATACGGTGCAAAGTTAAGCTATACCGTAAAAGAGAAGTCAAACTTTTTGCAAGTTGATTTCTTTTGTAAGAAAATGAAATATTTAGTAACCCGTTGTACAAAGCACTTCAATTTTATAAAACCTACATTGATAAAGTCATACAACAACACCATTATTATAAAAGCAAAGGATAGTTTGTGTAATTCATTTATAAAATAAAATTTGTTTCAATTTTTTTGGAGGGAATGTCTTTAATTTACATACTAAATGAGAAGTACATTCATCAACAATTATACAACCAATGTGACGCATTCTACTGCACATTCACCTAAACTTTATCCCAAAACAGCAAAGTTGTTTTTTGCTTTTATTATCGTTCTTTCCTTTTCCTCATCGGCGCAGTACAAAAGAAGTATATTTACTTTTGAAGACTTTAAAAGGCAACAGCTTGAAATACCGTTACCGAAAAAAACACATGCGACCGGTATGCGGTTGCAACATATTATTGTTAAAGACGAAAGGCAAGACACAGGGGCTATTTTTTTTGCTAAATCCTCTTATTATACTATTGAAAATTTTGCTACAGCCGCAGAAGAGCATATAAACAGATTGCTTGACATTCAAAGCCAACCAGACGATGGCAAAGAACTTGTTGTATTTATAAAAAAATTGTGGGTTACAAGCAAATATAAAACGGAAGAAGATGAGGATGAACCAAACCGCAATAATCTTAAACAGGGCATGTGGCTGGGGGCTTTGTTATTTAAAGCTGATTGTTATATAAAAACAGATTCTTTTTATACTCCTTTCTTCAGGTATGATACGGTGTTTGTGAAAAAGATTTTAGATATCGAAGCATCTGCGCCACTTATGCTCGACAGTTGCTTTAGCATGCTTGCACATAAAATAGCCCGGTTCAGTGATAGGGCTCCTGTATCGTCAAAAAAACTTTCGGAAGCCGAAATTGAAAAATATAATGACAGCCGCTTTGATATACCAGTGTTAAACACAACAGACATTAACCGGGGTGTCTTTTTTACATTTGAAGATTTTAAAAACAATAAACCCCGATATCCGGATTTTACAGTGCAGAATGATGACCTCAGCGACCAGTTATACATAAAAGATGATGATGGGCACGAAACCCTTTTGCGAAATCTTTGGGGGTATAGCGATGGAAAAGGCCTGTATATTAAATCTTCTGATAATTATTTTCTTCTGAAGAGAATAGGTAGTGCATTTTATTTATATGGAGCAAAAAATGTTATGAGTAAAAAACACTTAAAAGCAACGAGTATATTAGCAGATGGACTGATAGTAGGGTCATTAAGACCACATAGTAAAAAGGTGAGATTTGATATTGAGTATTCACCCTTTCAACTCGATATGGAGAGCGGAGAAATATTTTAATAACTTCACTATCGTTGAGAGTGTTTTTTTGGGAAAGAGTTCTCCAAAAAAGAAAAGGTTAGTCTTTTATAATAAGGCCAACCGTTCACATCTGTTATTATTGAGCCAGCTTACTCTTTTTATACCCATACAAAAAGTAAATAATCAACCCAATACCAAGCCAACCTAAAAACCAAACCCAGTTACTCTTTGTCATACCGGTAAGAAGATACAGGCAGGTAATAAGCCCCATTAAAGGGATCAATGAATATTTTTTTACCAGGGCAAAGCCACTGATGATTAAAGCAGTTCCCCAGAAAATGATCAAAGAAATATTGGGGATGGCGGCATCCATAAAACTGATCTTTCCATCCACATAATCTGGGTTGCTGCTAAAATCGAAATTGAACATGCTGCTGAAATAAGTTTTTGAGAAAGCAGCGATCAATACAAGTGCCCCAACAACAATAGCAGGAAAAATAAATTGCCCGTTTATATAAGGCAAATGAAACTTTCCATGCTCTTTTTGTTTTGGTGGAATTAACAATACACCGCCGCAAACCAAAACAAATGCAAATAAGGTGGCAATACTGGTAAAATCGAGCACAAACGTTTTATCAGTAAATAAAATGGGGATGCCTACAACCAGTCCTGTTACAATGGTTGCAAAAGAAGGCGTTTTATACTTGTGATGAATTTTTTGGAAAACCGGTGGAAGCAAACCATCACGGCTCATGCTCATCCAGATACGTGGCTGCCCCATTTGAAAAACAAGCAACACACTTGTCATTGCAACCACTGCACAAACAGATACCAGCAATTGCATCCAGCCTATATTCAAATTGTCTTTTTCAAAAATAAATGATAACGGGTCACCCACACCTGCAAAGTTTCTATAATTAACTGCACCGGTTAATACCAATGTGAGCATGATATAAACAATTGTACAGATCACTAAGGAGTAAATCATTCCCCTTGGCAGATCCCTTTGTGGATTTTTGCTTTCTTCTGCCAGCACACTCACTGCATCAAAACCAATGTAGGCGAAGAATACCCCTGCTACCGCTGCCATTACACCACTGAAACCATTGGGCATAAAAGAGTGTACGCCTTCATCATTTGCAGGTGTCCAGTTAAATGTAAGGCCATTGGAAAACACTAAATACCCTCCCACCAAGATCACCAACAGCACCACAAACATTTTTAATATCACCATCACATTGCTGAAATTGCGGCTCTCCTTTATGCCACGATAAACTAAATAAGTGATCAGCATATTGATGATAATCGCAGGCAGGTCGAAGATGATCTTTAAACTGCCTATCACTGGTGCATTTGCCCATGCTTCAATATCATCTTTATTTCCGCCGGAAGCAAAAGCTCCTTTTGCCTCCAGGTAACTTGTGCTTAACCAGTGAGGAATATGCACACCCAGTTTATCAAGAAAAGAAGTGAAATAATCACTCCAGCTAAAAGCTACATAAATATTACCAATGCTGTACTCCATTATCAATGCCCAGCCAATTATCCAGGCAAACAATTCGCCAAAACTTGCATATGCATAAGTATATGCACTGCCGGCAACAGGAATACGGCTGGCAAATTCACTGTAACAAAAAGCAGTGAATGCACAGGCAATAGCGGTAATAATAAATAATATAACCACGCCGGGGCCACCATTAAACACAGCACCACCCAGGCTGCTGAAACTACCTGCACCTAATATGGCAGCAATACCAAAGAAAGTAAGATCTTTTACCGTAAGCACCCGTTTTAACCCATGATGTGCATGTGGGTCATCAGCTCCGTCTTCAGCAATAATATTTGAGATCTTCTTTGTCCTGAATAAAGAATTGGGCATGTTAGTATTGGTTTACAAGCTGGTAAATTAAGTATTTTATTTTTATTGATTTTACAAAGGAAATTTTAAAGCTGATCAAAGTCATACCTATGGATAATAATGCTCATTAGCCGGGTAAAATTCTTTGGTGAGATTTGTGCTGTAATTAAACAATAAAAAACACAAACAATGAAAGCAATACTTCAGCACCCGGCAGCAAACAACAATTTTTATAGTGAAACTTATGCAGCGGCAAAAACAAGTATGTTGCACCGCTTCGCTGCCTGGTTAAACACACAGGAAGAAAAGCGTTTCTTCTGGGCTGCTATAAGCCTGGTTGGGCATGGAACTTTTTTTACCATTGTAACATTTGCCACCGTAATACTTACAGGAAATGTATTTGCATTACTAGCCATTACCTGTGCAACCATGATGATGGTATTGGCGGTAAACCTTGCAGCTTTACCTGTTAAATATATAATCCCTGTATTCTTTGCAAGCTTAATAGTGGATGCGTTGGTAATGATTACCGCAATAGCTTTATGGCTATGATAAAACTTAGTTTTGACGTTCGATCAGGAAAAGGGCCAGTTGTTTCAACGGCTCTTTTCGTTTTGATAACACGGCAATATCTTCTAAATGCTGCAGGGCTGTTTGCAGGTATTTTTCTTTTAACTCAGCAGCCCATTTATCCACTTGGCATTTTTTAAAAATGGAAAGTACTTTTTCAACTTTATCAACAGCATTATCTTTTAGTAGTTGCAACAATTCCTTTTGGGTTTTTTCATCCGCCACTTCCATTGCCCTGATCATTAAAAAAGTTTTTTTATTGGCAATTATATCGCCACCGACCTGCTTACCAAATTTTTCAGGATCGCCAAAAGCATCTAAATAATCATCCTGCACCTGGAAGGCGATACCAAGGTTTTTGCCAAACTGGTAAATATGTTGTTGGTTTCCTTCGCCGGTGCCACCTAGTATAGCACCTAATTGCAGACTTGCTGCCAGCAGCACAGAGGTTTTTAATGTGATCATGTTTACATATTCATCCATGCTCACCGTTTCCCGTTTTTCAAAATCCATGTCCAGTTGCTGGCCTTCGCAAACCTGTGCTGCTGTATGGTTAAAGATGTGTAATATTTTATGAAAATAAGGGCTCTTTAATTTATTCAGGTAATCATAGCATCGTACAAACATTACATCACCAGCCAGCAAAGCAGTGCTTTCTCCATACTTTGTATGCACTGTAGGCAAGCCCCTGCGTACAGGTGCTTTGTCCATAATGTCGTCATGTATCAAAGTGAAATTGTGAAAGAGTTCGATCGCATTGCCGAGTTCATATGCATCAGGGTTGATCTCGTCAAACAGTTCATTACCCATCAGCACGCTTACAGGCCGCACTCTTTTTCCACCTAATTGTAAAATGTATTGGGCAGGATCATACAAGGTTGTTGTATGATTGGGAAAATGGCGTGTATTAAATTTCTCTTCAAATATTTTGGAGAGTTCTATAAAGGAGTGCATGATAACTTAATTGAAAGTTGAAAATTGAAAGCGCAACCTTCAATTTTCAACAAACTATTTTATTTCGATTTCTTTTTTGCTGGCTTTGCTTTTTTATCAGCAGGTTTTGGAGTTGATCTGCTTTCAGTTGTAGCCGCATGTACCCAATGAAGATCCAACTGTCGTTTATCCAGGTTAGCTGCCACCACTTTTACTCTTACTGCATCACCCATCCTGAATTTTCTTCCGCTACGCATACCAACCAAAGCATAATCTGTTTCATCATGCCTGAAATCATCATACGAACTCAGATCATCTCTTACCGATACAAGCCCTTCACATTTATGTAATACCGTTTCGGCAAAAAAACCAAATGCAGCCACACCGCTGATCACCGCATCAAACTCTTCACCAATATAATCCTGCATAAACTCCACCTGCTTGTATTTATTTGAAGCCCTTTCTGTTTCCATGGCTTTGCGTTCCCTTTCACTGCAGTGCTTACATTTTTCTTCCATCTTCTTATCCACTTCCACATTTTTATCAAGGCATTGCTGCA
The DNA here is from genome assembly GCA_040385725.1 of Bacteroidota bacterium. Classification (GTDB taxonomy): domain Bacteria; phylum Bacteroidota; class Bacteroidia; order Chitinophagales; family Chitinophagaceae; genus Ferruginibacter. The sequence continues at coordinate 7,397 of JAZKGV010000186.1, forward strand.
ATACACGGTGTACGATCACATCAGGATAACGGCGTATGGGAGATGTAAAATGGCAGTAATGTTCAAAGCCCAAACCATAGTGGCCAATATTTTCAGATGTATAAACAGCCTTGGCCATAGTGCGTATGCCCAATTGCTCCAGCACATGCTGCTCTGGTTTACCATTCACTTCTTTTAATAAATTATTAAAGGAGGATGCCACAGCCGCTTCATCATGTATATCAAATTTATAACCGAACTTTTTTGCAAAGGCTGCAAATGGCTTCAGTTTTTCATCATCAGGTGTATCATGTATGCGGTATGGAAAAGGCACCGGCTCTTTATTGATCTTTATCCTGCTTACATACTCAGCAATAGCACGGTTTGCCAGCAACATAAATTCTTCGATCAACTGGTGTGCTTCTTTGCTTTCTTTAATAACAATGCCAATGGGCTTTGCGTTTTCATCTAATTTGAACCTTACTTCCTGCGAGGAGAAATTAATAGCCCCATTATCAAAACGCTCTTTACGAAATTTTTGCGCCAGGTCATTCAGCAATAAAATGGCTTTGTGGTGCAGGCCATCTTTTGTTTCAATTATTTCCTGTACATCTTCGTAAGTAAAGCGGTGATTGCTGTGAATAAGCGTTCTGCCGATCCACTTGCTTTTTATTTCTGCCCTGTTGGAGATCTGAAAAACAGCAGAGAAAGTATATTTATCCTCATGCGGACGAAGAGAACACAATTCATTACTGATCCTTTCGGGCAGCATTGGGTTCACCCTGTCTGGTAAATACACACTGGTGGCCCTTGCATAAGCTGCTTTATCTAAAATACTGTTGGGTTTTACAAAATGGCTCACATCAGCAATATGAACACCAATTTCGTAATTACCATTATCGAGGTTGCGGATAGAAATAGCATCATCGAAATCCTTTGCATCCACCGGGTCAATAGTAAACGTTAGTATATCACGAAAATCCTTACGCTTGCGTTCCTCTTCTCTTGTAATGGTATCACTCAGCTTTGCTGCTTCTTCCATCACTTCTTTTTCAAATGACAATGGGAAGCCAGCTTCCAGCAACAGTTCTTTCATTGCCATATCATTCAGGTCACTTGCCTGCAATATGCTCACCACTTCTCCTTCTGGCTTACGGTCGCCCTTGTCCCATTTTACCAAACGCACCACTACCCTTTGGCCATCAGCAGCGCCATTCAGTTTTTCCCACGGAACATAAAAATCAGGAATTGGTTTTTCAGAAGCAGGAATAAAGAACGCCACATTGTTCCTCACCTGCATATTGCCGATAAAAGTAGCTTGCTTGCGTTCCACCACTTCCGTTATCACACCTTCTGTACGTTTGCCGCTGCCGGCATCTTTTTTTACCTGCACCCTCACGGTATCACCATGTAGCGCCCTGCCAAAATCATTGGGCCTCACCACTACATCTTTTTCCACTCCTTCTACTATTACAAAACCAAGGCCGCCTTTTGATATATCTAACTGGCCTTTTACTACTGTTGTTTGTGAAGATTTCTTTGTTTCTTTCTTTTTTTCTTTGCTCATTTTTGTTTTACTACTGGTTATTCCCAGTTTTTCATTTTTTATTTTTTTGGTACGGACATTAGTTATTCAGTCATCATCGTTGCGTCGCACACTTATACAATTTATCCTTTATTCATCTTGTTCAACGGGTTGCACCCATTGTTATTCATATTCAACCCCTTCGGGGTTACTCTTAAAATTTTTGAACTCTTGCCTTAGTTCCCCTTCAGGGGCGGAGGGGGTTTGTTCACTCTTTGAGAATATCTTTTTGTTTCTGCAAAATCCGATACCGTTAATTTTACAAAATTGCAAATCAAAACTCACAATCAACGCAATGTAGAACAAAATTCCTGCATTGACGAAAAACAGCAGCGTAACAGCCATTGAATAATCCCTCCAAAAAGATAATCACCAAAACGATCTGGCAGCTTTCATTGGTGAGCCTGTTTACCGATATGGCTGGCGAAATGCTGTATCCTGTAACGCCATTGTACTTAAAAAGCATTGGGTTTTCGGTGTTGGCCATTGGTATTTTAGAAGGTATTGCCGAAGCGGTGGCGGGCCTCACAAAAAGTTATTTCGGCAGCATGAGCGATGCAAAAGGAAAACGCCTCCCTTTTGTGCAGGTTGGTTATACATTAAGCGCCCTCAGCCGGCCATTGATCGCCTTATTTACTGCACCCTTATGGGTGTTTTTTTCAAGAACAATGGAAAGGCTTGGCAAAGGCATACGTACCGGTGCCAGGGACGCTATGCTCAGCGATGAAGCAACACAAGAAACCAAAGCAAGCGTTTTCGGGTTTCATCGCAGCATGGATACCATCGGCGCTGTTATTGGCCCTGCTATCGGGCTTTTGTACCTCTATTTTCATAAAGACGATTACCGGATGCTTTTCTTCCTTGCATTTATTCCCGGCCTGTTTGCGATAATATCTACATTAACAATCAAAGAAAAGCCAAGGCCTGCTACCATTAAATACAAAGGACAGCAACCAGGCCTTTTTGCATTTGTACATTACTGGAAAAAAAGTTCACCGGAATATAAAAAGCTGGTAATTGGTTTACTGGGCTTTGCACTTTTCAACAGTTCTGATGTTTTTCTCTTATTAAAAATGAAGGATAACGGTTTAAGCACTGAAGCCGTTGTGGGCATTTATATTTTTTACAATCTTATTTATGCAGTAATGGCTTATCCACTTGGCATTGCTGCCGACCAGATCGGCCTGAAAAAAGTATTCATATTCGGGCTCATCATTTTTGCAATGGTATATACCGGCTTTGCTTTTAATGACAACATGATCGTTTCTATTGTACTTTTCTTTTTTTATGGCCTGTATGCAGCAGCCACAGAAAGTGTATCAAAAGCATGGATAAGTAATATTGCAGCTAAGTCGGAAACTGCCACGGCCATTGGCACCTATATGGGTTTTCAAAGTATTGCTGCATTAATTGCCAGTACTGTTGCCGGTTTGCTTTGGCAAAGCTTTGGTTCAATGGTTACTTTTTTGATCACTGCTGTGGTTAGTGTGATAGTAGTGTTTTATCTTGCTTCGATAAAATTTGCAAGGCACTAAAAAGTGATCAGTTATCAGTGATGAGTTGAATAAAAATTAAAGACAGCAAACCTCCGCAAACTGATCACTTATCACTGATAACTAATTCCTAACTTTATAATAAAACTCATGGAAAATTACGATACCGTTGTTGCCGCACTTAATGGCCTCAAAGCAAAAGGGTACAATCTTGATTTTAATATCTCTTTCGATACTATTAAATGTGATGAACAAAATATTTGTCTCAACCCAAATGAGTTTGAAATAACTGACGTATTCCGTTTTGAAGGTGATACTAATCCGTCTGATGAAGATGTGGTGTATGTAGTGGAATCAAAAGATGGAAAATTAAAAGGCACCATCACCAGCGCCTTCGGAATGTATGCAGACAGTGTGAATGATGCCATGCTGAAAAAACTAACCATTCATCACCACAATTAATTCCGGCAAATGAATAGAAGAAAATTCATAAACCTTGCAGCATTAACCACTCCGCTACTTTCATTCACAGAAATCACTTCACCAGTACCTGCCACAAAACCCATCATGATCTCCACCTGGGATGAAGGCAAAAATGTAAACAACACAGCCTGGAATATTTTATTAAACAAAGGAAAAGCTATTGACGCCATTGAAGCGGGCGCTGTGTATGTGGAAAATAAGATCAGTTGTTGCGTTGGGCTCGGCGGCAATCCAGACAGAGATGGCATTGTTACATTGGATGCCTGCATTATGGACGAATATGCAAACTGTGGTGCTGTAGCAGGTTTGGAACAAATAAAACATCCGCTTTCTGTTGCAAGAAAATTAATGGAAACAACACCGCATGTTTTATTGGTGGGTGATGGCGCTCAAAAATTTGCATTACAAAATGGGTTTACATTAGAAAGTAAGGAATTGAGTGAAGAAGCAAAAAAGGAATATGAACACTGGTTGAAGAGAACAGAGTACAAGCCCACAATCAATATTGAAAATAACAAAAAAGATGATGCTTTTGCTCCGGCAATACTAAGCAACGGGTCATTCAACCATGATACAATGGGAATGATAGCAATGGATACAGCCGGCAATTTATCTGGCGGTGTAACCACCAGTGGCCTGGCTTTTAAAATACATGGCCGTGTGGGAGATTCTGCCATTATTGGCGCAGGTTTATTTGTAGATAATGAAGTGGGCGCTGCCACATCAAGCGGTGTGGGTGAAGAAGTGATAAGGATCAGCGGTACCCATTTAGTAATTGAATTTATGCGTAATGGTTCGTCGCCGGAACAAGCCTGTAAAAAGGCAGTGGAAAGAATTATCAAAAGAGATCCTGCACAAGCAAAAACATTACAGGTTGGCTTTGTGGCTGTAAATAAAAAGGGTGAACATGGTGCTTATTCGATCCAGGATGGATTTGTATATGCAGTTAAAAGTTTGACAGAGGATAGAGTTTATGCGTCAAAATATTTTTATGCCCTAAATCCCTAAAGGGACTTTGCAAGTCTCTACTAAAAATTATTTCTTCTTAATATGCAAAATCCCATTTTTATATATTTGAATACGCTATGAACATGATAGAAACTAAAGTCACTTTAGGGGTTTGGGGTAAAAATTTTATGCTTGAAATAATAGGATTTAATATCGAAAGCTGCCGTATTGCACAATCAGCAGGCGCCAACAGGATTGAACTATGCGACAGTCCTGGTGAAGGTGGCACCACTCCATCTTATGGTTTTATAAAAGCAGCAAGAAAATTACTAAAAATACCATTGTATGTAATGATTCGGCCTCGGGGCGGTGATTTTTTATATACTGATGCTGAGTTTGATATTATGAAAACTGATATCAAAATATGTAAAGAGTTGGGCTGCGATGGTGTGGTTATTGGAATATTAAACCCAGATGGAAGCGTTGATAAAAAGAGAATGGCACAGTTAGTTGAAATTGCTTACCCGATGGCTGTTACTTTTCACAGGGCATTTGACAGGTGTTCCAATCCTTTTGAAGCATTGGAACATATTATTGCGATTGGCTGTGAAAGGATACTCACCAGCGGCCAGCATAAAACTGCAATGGAAGGCGCTGCCCTGATCAGCGATTTAATAAAACAGGCAGATGACAGGATCATCATTATGTCCGGCAGTGGTGTAAACAGTAGTAACATTATTGAACTGGCAGAGAAAACCGGCGCAACAGAATTTCATACTTCCGCAAGGGCGCTGGTAAATAGCAAGATGGAACATACCAACAGCAGCATGAAAGAAAACCTGCAATCTGTTGCAGTGGATGAAGATGAAGTGAGGAAATTGTTTGGACTGTTGTCTCTGTCTTAATACTCAGTACTTAATTCTAAGTACTTCTCCTCCCTGTTAACCCTTTCCTAAATTAAAACCCTTAACCATGGATAAATATTCATTTGTGCCTAAATTGCAGCCCTAACCAAATTTGTGTGCATGAAGCAATTTTCCTTAATTCTCAATATCCTGTTGGTGGCTGCAGTGGGTGTGTTATTTTACTTCCATTTTTCTGCAGATAAAAAACCTGTTGCAAAAAAATCTTCTACTTCATCTTCACCTGTTTCTTCATCGCTTGATAGTTGTGCAAAAGACCATTTAATTGGCTATATAGAAATTGATTCTATTTATGACAATGTGGATTACATTAAACAAAAGCAAAAAGATATTGAAGCACAGCAAACATCTGCATCCAGTTCATTACAGGGAGAAGCGATGAAACTGGAAAATGATAAAAATGAATTCTTAAAAAAGGGCAATGCCATTACACAATCGG